>JAZFVB010000146.1:0-4047 GCA_036447515.1 Nitrospinota bacterium | reverse complement strand
CCGACTACAAGGGCGCGGCCCAGGCGCTGGACGGCGCGGCTGACGAAATAGGCGGATTTGCGATATTCAACCTTATGCGCGGGTTTGTACAGCTTAACGGCACTCGCGACGACGGTAACGGCGACGCTCTCGAAGAGGCGGTGCAGTCGATAAGAAGCGCGCTGAACGGCCAATGGGCGCAATTCGTTAATTACCTTTGCGGCGGGTGCAACTCGCGTCATGCGGAATATTTTGCCGAATGCCCGAATTGCCGCGAGTGGAACACCGCAAAGGCGGTCTTTGCCGATTCGGATTCCACAGATAACTTGCGGCTTTTAAAGGCGTAGCGGACTCTTTTCGAATTAAACCTAAGCGTTAGTCTTTTTTTTGCGCTTTTTAGGAAGCCGCGTATTTTTCTTATTTGACGCAAACAACCTGCGGGCGCTGTCACCGTATCGCGCAGCAACTTCTTTATTACATTCGGCCTGCCAGTGAGCAGTTCTATAAACCACTCAGCGGCCTCAGCGGCTCCCGCGACGGCTATCAACCTGACCAATGTTTTATTCATAAGGGCATTTACCTCTCAAGCAATTTCAAAAACTCTTCCTTATCCATAATACTTACCCCAAGTTCCCTGGCTTTATCAAGCTTCGAGCCGGGGTTTTCGCCGGCCAGCAGGTAATCGGTTTTTTTACTGATAGAAGAAGTGACTTTGCCTCCGGCTCGCTTGATACTCTCCTTTGCCTCGTTGCGCGTAATGCCTTCGAGCGTACCCGTTACGACGAAGGTTTTACCGGCAAGCGTCTGCTGGTCGAGTTTTTCCGTTTTGCCTTTTACCGATACGCCGAGCTTTTTAAATTTCTCTATAAGAGAACTGTTTTGTTTGTCGCCGAAAAATTCCGTTATGCTTTGCGCCATCTTTCCGCCGATTTCGTGTACCGATGAAAGTTGATCCGTACCGGCTTTCATCAAATCGTCAATCGACGCGTATCGCCTGCTAAGTACCGTTGCGGCGCGTTCGCCGACGTGGCGTATGCCGAGCGCCATCAGGAATTTTTCCAGTCCCCGGTTTTTTGCTTCGTCAATAGCGGCTTTAAGGTTATCCGCAGACTTGCCCCCCATCTTTTCGAGTTCCGCAACGCGCCGGTAATCCAAGTCAAAAATATCAGCCGCGTCCTTGATCAGCCCCTTGTCAAGAAGCTGGTCGATAACCGCCGGGCCAAGCCCGTCTATATCCATCGCGTTGCGCGATGCGAAATATTTTATCGACTCCCGCAACTGCGCCGGACAGTTTTTGTTGATGCAACGCATCGCGGCTTCGCCTTCCCCGCGCACTGCTTTGGAACCGCACGATGGGCAGGTCGTTGGCATTTGGAATTTCCTGCTATCCGCCGGGCGTTTGTCCATAACGACCTTTACTACCTGCGGTATGATGTCGCCCGCCTTTTCCACTATCACCGTATCGCCCATGCGCACGTCCTTACGCGCGATCTCGTCCTCGTTATGGAGGCTGGCGCGCGAAACGGTGGTTCCGGCAAGCGATACCGGCTCCAGCTCCGCAACGGGCGTCAAAGCGCCGGTGCGTCCGACCTGCACGGTTATGTTTTTAAGGAGCGTTTCCGACTGTTCGGCGGCGAACTTGTAGGCAACGGCCCATCGCGGGAACTTGGACGTGCTTCCCAATTCGTTTTGTTGCGCAAACGAGTCCACCTTTACCACCAGGCCGTCGATGTCGTAATCGAGGTTTTTGCGCATTTCTTCCCATTTATCTATTTCCGCCTGAACGGAATCGATGTCCGCATGATTTTTAAAATTTTCATCAACGGGAAATCCGATTTTTTTAAGTTCGTTCATCATTTCAAACTGGCTTTTTAATTTTTTCCCCCTTATCGACGCGCCGTCTTTATCGAAAATATAAAGCGCGTAGCAAAATAGCTTCAGTTTTCGTTTTTCGGTTATTGAAGTATCGAGGAGCCTCAGCGAACCTGCGGCGGCGTTACGGGGATTTGCAAATTCCGCTTCACCGTTTTTAATCCGTTCTTCGTTCAGCGTTTTGAAATCGCCTTTGCGCATGTAGATTTCGCCGCGCACTTCAATACGCGCCCAATCTTTTGGAATATTAATTCTCAAAGGCACGGATTTGAGGGTTTTTGCGTTTTCGGTTACGTCTTCGCCCATCTTGCCGTTGCCGCGCGTTACGCCGCGCGCAAGTTTTCCGTTTTCATAGACGAGATTTATACCGACGCCGTCAATTTTAGGTTCTGAAAGATATTCGGCTTTTTGGCCTTCTATTCCTTTTTTCACCCTCTTGTCGAAATTGAGCAGGTCTTCCTTGCTGAACGAGTTATCGAGCGAAAGCATCGGCGGATTGTGCGCGTAGGTTGCGAACTCTTCGGAAGGCTCGCCGCCGACTTTTTGCGTGGGCGAATCGGGACTTATTAATTCGGGGTATTCGCTTTCCAGTTTGCGGAGTTCGGCCATTAAAGCGTCGAATTCCGGATCGGAGATTTCGGGCCGGTCTTCCCCGTAATACTTTTTTTCGTGGCTGCGGATTAGAGCCCGAAGCTCTTCAATTCTTTTTTTCGGGTCCACCGGAATTCGACAGGCGAATCAGCTTTATGAACGGCAGGATCCTCTTTATTTCGCGCGGCGATAGCTCCAGTCCCCGCTCGTAAATTTCCATCGTCTGTACGTTGAGCGATTCGTAATGCCCGTTCCAGCAATGGTATGCGATTATGGGCGTGCCGGTATCGTCTATTATCCTCACAAACCAGATCGGCGCCTCGCAGGTGGTGCACTTCCCAAAAATCTTGGAGTAATCTCCGGCCAAGTCCGTTTGGGGGTCTATCCGGCCCTTTTTTATCCTTTCCTTTCTCATGGCCTCATGATTATATCAGATTATGGGTATTACTTTACAGTGCTATCCGTATTCAGTCTTTTATCGATCTTGGAAATTCCCTTTGAGCCGGATTGAAAAGGCGGGTAGAATGTAACTTTCCGGCGCTTCGTGGGCAAAACGGGCAAAGGGAAGCGGTTTCCGTAAAAGTAAACGGTGACTTTCGGAAAACTGATTTAGGAGAGAGGATGTGCCTGTGGAAGTATATGATCTTGCCATAGTGGGAGCGGGGCCCGGCGGCATGTGCGCGGCAATATATGCGCAACGGGCCCGCATGAAACTGATCATTTTGGAAAAAGCTGGCGTCGGCGGCCAAATAGCCGTTTCCGACATTATAGAAAACTATCCCGGTTTTCCCTCCCTTTCGGGGCCTGACCTGATGGCCAAGTTCGAGGAGCACGTAAAAGACGTGGGAGCCGAGATCAAGTTCTCCAAGGTAAAAAGCGTCGTAAAAGAGAACGACCTTTTTACCCTTGAGATAGGCAAGGAGAAAATTCAGGCCAAGTCCGTGATAATGAGTTCCGGCGCGGAACCGGCAAGGCTGGGCATTCCGGGCGAAAAGGAGCTTTTCGGACGGGGCGTTTCTACATGCGCCACGTGCGACGGGCCTTTTTACAGGGGGCGCGACGTCGCGTTGATCGGCGGCGGCGATACGGCGGTAAAGGAGGCTATTTTCTTAAGCAGGCTTGTAAATAAATTATATGTTATCCACAGGCGCGACAGGTTCCGCGCAGAGAAGGTTTTGCAGGAACGTATCCTCGAAAAAGAAAATATTGAATTCTGCTGGAACAACGTCGGCAAGGAGATTGTAGGCGACGACAAGGGCGTTACCGGCATTACGATTGAAAACGTCAAGGACGGCTCGCGGAGGAGCATGGACGTCCATGGGGTGTTTATCTTTGTCGGCATTATTCCCAACACCGATTTCGTCGAATGCGAAAAGGATAAAGCAGGGTTCGTCAAAACCGATGAAAACATGCAGACTTCCGTTCCCGGCCTTTTTGCCGTGGGCGACTGCCGGGTTACGCCTCTGCGCCAGGTTGCCACGGCCGTGGGCGACGGCGCCATAGCCGGAGTAAAGGCCGAGGAATACGTTGCCGAAATGGAAGGAAGGGCATATGCGGCGAAAGTGAAAGCCGATTAACCACATGGAAAACGAATGAACGAAAAAG
>JAZFVB010000145.1:0-9074 GCA_036447515.1 Nitrospinota bacterium | reverse complement strand
GCTTTTGCGCAAAGTCTTGGCGATCTCCTCGTCAACGGGTGTCACGCCGTCGCGTCCGTCCACCACGAAGCAGATAACGTCCGATTCCTCTATCGCAAGTTCAGCCTGTTGCCTTACCTGGAAAATAATTTCGTCTTCGCTTACCGGCTCGAAGCCGCCGGTATCAATCAAAATCCTTTCCGCGCCGCCGATATCGGCGCGCGTGAATATCCTGTCGCGCGTAACGCCCGGCATGTCATCCACTATCGCGCGGCGCGTGCCGGAGAATTTATTGAAGAGCGTCGATTTGCCGACGTTGGGCCGCCCGACGATACACACGGTATTTTTGCCTTTCATAGCCACCATCATACAGCCGCCACTCATAGATTGTCGAAGGGGGGGGGACAAAAAGCTGTCGTGTTTCCCTTCGTTCCTCAGAACGAGCGTGACGAGGCATTCTTGGTTGATGCAACAGGGCGACAAAGGCCGACCCCAATTTTCCATAAGCTATAAAACGGTGTTGATAAAAGTCATCGCCCTCTTTCCGCTTTTATAATACTATCTTAAGGAAATAATACTTTCAGGAGGACGAAGATGGCGACGATAACCGAGGATATGATCATAAATAATGTCGTTAACAAATATCCCGAATCAATGAAGATATTTAACGACTTTAAAGTCGATTCGTGCTGTGGAGGCGCCCAGAGTATTGCCACTACCGCAGCTTTAAACGGAACTAACATTCCGGAACTTATTGAAGCGCTCAATAAAGCCGTCAACAAGGAGTCATGAAAATGCCCCACACAAAATGGAAACAGGGTTTCTACGACACGGTGGAACCGATAACGATGCGCGACCCGCTGGCTTCGGTATTAGGCGCGATAGAAGATGATGAACCGATCCATTACAGCTATCAGGACTGCATAAAACTGGCCGGCCATGCATGCCCTTCGGTAACTACCGCGTTCCAGTTAACCAAACTTGCCCTTAAGGCGCTCTATGGAAGTGAACTTCCGGTAAGGGGGAACATTGAGGTCAGGTTTCTCGGCGGACGTGAATCAGGCGCCAACGGCCCTATCGGGCAAGTTATCCAGTTCCTCACGGGCGCGGCAATTGAAACCGGTTTCCACGGGCTTGGCGGGAAATACTCACGCGCCAACCTCTTTGTGTACGATGAGGACGCTGATAACGGGCGCGGCCTTACGGTGGAGTTCAAACGCACCGATACGGGCAAAAAGGTCGCCGCACATGCAGACTTATCGATGATTCCCACAACGGAAGAAGAACAACAATATTCCACATATATGCCGCAGGTGATTCGTGGCGAGGCCACGGCCGAGGAGCGGGAGAAGTTTTATCTTTTCTGGCAGGGCAAGAACCGGAAAATACTCACGGGAGATTATCCCGGCGCGTTCACTATAGAGAACCTGTAGAAGCACTCCATTCTGGTAGTATAGACCCACGATATTCTAATGAGATTATTTCGTTTATCATTTAGTGGGTAGTAAACAATATGGAAAATATTTTCTCCGCGCCGGACAAGATACTGCTTGGCGCGGCAATAGTAGTCGGCGGTTATTTCCTGGCCAGGTTTGCCAGGGCAAGCCTCAAAAAGGCCATGGGCGTTTTCGAATGGTCGAGGCAAGTGGGGTCTTTAATCACCACAGCGGCTTATTACGCCATTCTTGTTCTTTCCATAATGACGGGCGTGGCGACTATGGGCGTAAATATCACCCCGATAATCGCGGCTCTTGGCTTGGGAGGTTTTGCGCTGGGGTTTGCGCTTCGTGACGTCATAAGCAACGTGCTGGCGGGCCTTTTGATAATAATCTACCGCCCTTTCTCGAAAGGCGATTACATCTCGGTGGCCGGTTCCGAGGGGAAGGTGGAGGAGGTCAACCTGCGTTATATAGCGCTCGAAACAGGGGAAGGGGATAGAGCGCTTGTCCCCAACAAGATGATTTTCAGTAATCCTGTCAAGGTGAAAAAGCGAAAATAACCCCGCTTCCGAGGCAAGGTAAGATCAAACAGCTTTTATTGCAACCTTATTTGTGTACGGTGATTTGGTTAGCGCTTTCAGCCACTCCATCTTTCCCTTATTTTTCATGTCCCCAAAGGTCGTGGAAAAGAAATCTCATGCCGATGTTTTCATCGGGGGGCCTGTTGCGCTGCCTATCGGAGGGATTCGTCATTCCATCCATCGAAGGTTTTTTTGCCAGCCACCGCACGTAGTAAGAAAGCGCGA
Source organism: Nitrospinota bacterium (assembly GCA_036447515.1). Lineage (GTDB taxonomy): Bacteria > Nitrospinota_A > UBA7883 > JACRGQ01 > JACRGQ01 > JAZFVB01. The sequence continues at coordinate 6,850 of JAZFVB010000145.1, read as the reverse complement.
TGATTTCATCTTCGTCCAGCTTTTCGGAAAACGATTCCATCGGCGTTCCATCCAGCCCTGTGGCAATCGTCAGGTAGATATCTTCGATTTCCAGCCCCCGTTTCAGGAAATGCGTCTGGAAATTGGCCGGTCTAATCGGGGCTCCCCAGTCGTCTTTTAGCTTATCCGCCTTTTCGCCGTCGCCGTAGCCTTCAGGCCCGTGGCAGTCGGCGCACTTTGTTTTTTTAAACAACTCGTCTCCCCTTACAACGTAATCGTATTCAGACATTACCGGCTGCGGCATTACCGCCGTTACAAGTTCCTCTTCCTCAAAAACATCGGAAAAAGTCTTTATGAAATAAGTGACCTCCCATTTTTCTTTTGTGGATAGCCCCAGCATCGGAAGCATCGAGGTTCCATGCAAGCCGCGCGATATCGTTGTGAAAATATCGTCGTCTGCCGGCGGGAAGGCGTTAGGCGTCGAACGGAATTTATATATCCCCGACGTGAAATCGCGCGGTTTAGTAATGAGCTCTTTCGCCCTTTCCCCCTTGCCGTCGCCTTTCGGACCATGGCATGCGGCGCAAACCTCCTTGTATATCGCTTTGCCCGCTTTTATTGAACCTTCATTTTCTGGCGGTCTGGGCGTCTTGAAATCGACACTGAGGGTGTAACCGGCAAACCAGTTTATAGACAGTGCCGAGCGAAACTTTTCGCCGCCCATGGGCCGCTTCCAAACGCCTCCCTCCTGGGAGTAACCATAATGGGAAGAAAACAAAAGCACGGCCAGCACTATGGATGTGAAAAAGGCGATGGAAAGTTTAAACGGCCGCGACATTATTTCCACCATCGGCGTAGCGTCTCGCGGCTACCTGCGTTATTCATGATGCATAATCCGGCCCGCGCCGGTTTAACTACCCGGATGCACGATCTCCGCGCCCAAAAGGTTTTCGATGGCGCGGGATATCTCCATTGCTTCGTCGAAGGTATCGGGCGTGGCTATAAGCTCCACCACCGCGATTTCGGGATCCAGAGTCCTTACAATCGCGATGTTGTCGCACGACTCCACAATGCTGTGAATGTCGGCTATCTGTTGGGGGTCGGCCTTTAAAATGACCCGCCTTGCCGGTATATTTACAGGTCTCTTGTCCATACCGCATTTTACAGCTAAACTTCCTTTTGAATATGAAGAATTCGCGGCGCTTTCGACTGCTCGTTACGGTTGTCGCCCTCGTTGTTATTGTTGTATCGGCAACCGCGTGCGAAACGCCGGACAGCGTCCGCAAGCAGGTTTTCAAAAGGAAAAGCGTCGCCGCACCGCCGGGGAAATCCAAGGTCAGCAAGCCGTACAAGATAAACGGCATCAAATACTACCCGATCGCAAGTGCAAAGGGGTTCAAGCAAAAGGGCGTCGCAAGCTGGTACGGGCCGGATTTCCACGGCAAGCTTACGGCAAACGGGGAAACCTACGACCAGATGGAGATGACCGCCGCCCACAAGACCCTCCCATTCAACACCATCCTGAACGTCTATAACCTCGAAAACGGAAAAAGAATAAAAGTGCGCGTAAACGACCGAGGCCCGTTCGTGGGGACACGGATAATAGACCTGAGCAAACAGGCGGCAATCGATATAGGCATGATGAGAAAAGGCACCGCGATGGTGAAACTGAAAGTCGCTTCGTCCAGCGAGAGACGCTTCCACCCTTCCCCCCGGCGCTACGTCGAAAAGGGCCGGAAAGACGAAGCGCCCGCCGCAGGGGAGGCGGCGAAACTGGAAAGCGGCGCGTCGACTTCGTTATACTATGTACAGGCAGGGTCGTTTTCCGACCGGCTAAAGGCAGAAGACTTTAAAAACGCTCTTGAAGGGAAATATGGCAAGGTGTCGATCAAAAGGAAGATATTTTTCAGCGGAATGGTGCACCGCGTCGTTTTCGGCCCGTATGCCGGCAGGGAGACAGCGGAAAAAGCCGCAAGGACCATTAACCGAAACCGCGTCGTAAAAGGCGCGTTCGTTATAGCGAACCCATGAAAGACTCGCTTTTAAAACGCATCATCGTCGCGGTCGCCGCCATTTTTGCGGCAGCCGTCTTCAGCGCTCCGTTTACGGACGCCGCAAACTATAAATACGTCGACGAAGAAGGCGTGGTCCATTTTACAAACAAAGAAGATTCGATACCGGAACACCTGCTGGAAACGGTGGAGGTTATTTTGATTGAGGAAACTATCCAGCAGTCCGAAACGAAGCAGTCCAAGTTGCAGGAGGCGGTTATCCCCTACCGCGAACAAAATAAAACGATGCTCATAGACGTGCTGGTAAAAGGCTACACGGAGGAGTTTTTGTTCGATACCGGCGCGTCGACCACTCTTGTCTCCCCCGCGCTTGAAAAAAAGCTCGGCCTAAAAAAAATACCGGACAGCGAAATGGTGATGCATACGGCAAACGGCGAATTTGACACCTATCTGGTAAACATAGACCGCCTCCGCGTCGGCTCCATTGACCTTAAAGACGTAAAGGCCGCCGTGCGCGACTTCGCGCAAAAGGGCGCCAGGACTACCGGCATCCTGGGCATGAACGTGCTGGAAAAATATACGTTCACCATTAATCCCAAAACGAAAACAATCCACCTAAAGCCGCTGTAGTAAAGTTTGTGAGCGGCAAATACGATTTTAAAACGGTAGAGGCCAAGTGGCAGAATGAGTGGAGCCGGCGCAAGGCCGATAAGGCGGTGCGCGATCCAAAAAGGGAAAAGTTCTACCTCCTGGAAATGTTCCCCTACCCAAGCGGGCGCATCCACATGGGCCATGTGCGCAACTACACCATAGGCGACCTCCTAAGCCGCTTTTACCGCATGAACGGCAAAAACGTCCTGCACCCGATGGGTTGGGACGCGTTCGGGATGCCCGCAGAAAACGCGGCGATAGAAAAAAAATCCCACCCCGCCAAATGGACGTTCGCCAACATCGATGCCATGCGCGGCCAGATAAAGGCGCTGGGCATTTCTTACGACTGGGACAGGGAAATAGCCACATGCCATCCCGGCTATTACAAATGGACGCAGTGGCTCTTCGTGCAGTTCTACAAAAAGGGGCTGGCTTACCGTAAAAAGACATTCGTCAACTGGTGCGAAAAATGCGCAACGGTGCTGGCAAACGAACAGGTGGTAAACGGCGGTTGCTGGCGGTGCGACAATCCGGTGAAGCAAAAAGAACAGATAGGCTGGTTCCTTAAAATAACCGACTACGCCGAGGAACTGCTGGACGACCTGGAATACCTCAAGGGCAAATGGCCCGACCGCGTACTAACGATGCAACGCAACTGGATAGGAAAAAGTTACGGCTCGCGCGTCGTATTCAAAATCGACGGTTTTAGTGAAGGCATAGAAGTCTTTACCACCCGACCCGACACGCTCTACGGCGCGACGTTCGTATGCCTTGCGCCGGAGCACAAGCTTTCAAAAACGATCCCGACCCAAGACAGGAAAAAGGAAGTCGACGAATTCATAAAAAAGGCCGCCATGCAGGACACCGAATCGAGGACATCCGACGATGCGGAAAAGCTTGGGATATTTACCGGCCGGTACGCCGTGAACCCGCTTAACGGCGAAAAAGTGCCGGTGTGGATAGCGAACTTCATACTCATCGAATACGGCACCGGCGCGATAATGAGCGTACCCGCGCACGATACGCGCGACTTCGAATTCGCCAAAAAATACGGTATCGAAATACGCAAGGTGATCGTTCCCGAAGGCGACGACGCCGAAGCGCAACCGGATGAAGCCTACACCGGCGACGGCATGATGCACAACTCGGGGCGGTTCAGCGGAATGCCCAACCGTGAAGCGATACCTAAAATCAACGAATTTTTGGGCGAAAACAATATCGGGCAAGCGACGATAAACTACCGCCTGCGAGACTGGGGAATATCGCGCCAGCGTTACTGGGGTACGCCCATACCGGTAATCAACTGCGAAAAGTGCGGCATACAGACGGTGCCCGAAGAAGAACTACCGGTCATCCTTCCAACCGACGTTGACCTGCTAAAGGGAGGCAAATCGCCGCTACCCGGTTTGGAATCGTTTATAAATACCGACTGCCCGAAATGCGGCGGCCCGGCGAAAAGGGAAACCGATACGATGGACACGTTCATTTGCTCGTCGTGGTATTTTTACCGGTTCGCCTCGCCAAGGTGCGAAGAGCTTCCCGCGTCGAAAGAAGACATGGATTATTGGATGCCCGTTGACAGGTACATCGGCGGAATAGAACACGCCGTCCTGCATCTCCTTTATGCGCGGTTCTTTAACAAGTTCTGCCGCGACATCGGCCTTTTGGAAAACAAGGAGCCGTTCGAAAAACTTCTCACGCAGGGGATGGTCATAAAGGACGGCGCGAAGATGAGCAAGTCGAAAGGCAACGTGGTCGATCCCGACTACATCATGGGCAGGTACGGCGCCGATTCAACGCGCGTCTTTATCCTCTTCGCGTCGCCGCCGGAGCGCGACCTCGACTGGGACGACAGCGGCGTGGAAGGCGCATACCGCTTCGTAACCCGTCTATACAGGCTCTTCAATAAGTGGATACCGGAGCTTAAAGAGATACGGGAATCATCCGGCGAACTTTCCAAACACGGCGAGGAACTTCGCCGATGGCGGCACCATACAATAAAACGCTTTACAATAGACATTCGCGACCGTCTGCATTTCAACACCGCGATATCCGCCGGGATGGAACTCTTGAACTTCCTCTCCAATTTCAAACCGGAAGACGACACGGAAAAGGCGGAACTTAAAGGAACGCTGGTGGATTTTATAAAACTCCTCCACCCGATCATCCCGCACCTGACGCAGGAGCTTTACTCCCGCTTCGGTATCGATGCCCACCTGACCGACGAACGCTGGCCGGAATACGTCGAAGAATACACCGCCTCCGACACGATAACGATAGTCGTACAAGTACGCGGGAAACTTCGCGCAAAACTGGATGTCCCCGCCGACATCACCGAAGAAGATTTAAAGAAGATGGCGCTCGAACACGAAAAGGTGAAAAACGCCCTCGACGGCGACACGGTGAAAAAGATCATCGTCGTCCCGGGACGTTTGCTGAATATCGTACATTAACTGTATCACTGTCATTCCCGCGAAAGCGGGAAGGGATTTGTAGAGACGTTTGCTCCTGCGGCTGGAGCCTTCGGCGGCAGACCACGATGCAACGTCTCATGTCGCAGTGTCACATTGAGCTTGTCGAAATGCGACACGCGACCCTTTTCACCACCTTTAGGTGGTTTCGTCCCATGTCGCCCTTTGACCCTTCGACTCCGCTCAGGACAGGCAGGCTCAGGGTGACATGGGATACTTAATAAATAAATACCTCCCCTTCGCTTTGTCTGCCTCAAATATATTGTCCAGCCCCGCATCCAACGGCTATACTTAATCGATTACAACCCGCATTAACAACAAACCGTCATCGGAGGGAAAACTTGGAGTGAATAATTGGAGGGAAAATGCCTAAACCGAAAGTACATTTTTTTACATGCTCCAACCAAAGGCCGCAAGACCATCCCAAGGGATGTTGCGAAGATCGCGGCGCAGAAAAAGTATGGGCCACGCTTAGGCAGAGGCGCGACGATACGGGACTCAACGACGGCGTCCTTATCTCCCGCACGAAATCGTGCATGGCGCCGTGCCAGTTCGGGCCCGTTCTGGTTGTCTATCCCGATAACGTTTGGTACGCGCAAATGGACGAACAAAAGGCGGCAGAGGTTTTCGATTCGCACGTGAAAGACGGCAAGCCGGTTGAAAAGTACCTCATCCCAGAGGGAGCTTTTTGAACTTGCAAGACTCCGACTTCCACGCCAACTTTCAGAAACACGAAGAACTCCTCGCGCCGTGCGCCGTCCGCACCGAAAATATGCGCGGGCGGATGTATCCCGAAGAGGAGCACCCGTACCGTTCGCCGTTCCAGCGCGACCGCGACCGCATAGTCCACTCGTCGGCCTTCCGCAGGCTGGAAACAAAAACGCAGGTCTATACCCTAAAGGGCGATTACGTCCGCAAGCGGCTTACGCACACTCTCGAAGTGGCGCAGATATCAAGGAACATCGCGCGCGAACTGGGGTTGAACGAAGACCTTACCGAAGCCGTCGCCCTTGCGCACGATCTCGGCCACGCGCCTTTCGGCCACAAGGGAGAAGGCGTGCTTCAGGAGCTGATGAAAGATAACGGCGGCTTCGACCACAACACGCAGGCGCTTAGGATACTTTGCATCATCGAAAGCAGGTACCCGGAGTTTCCCGGCCTCAACCTGACGTATGAAGTGCGCGAGGCAATCGCAAAAAAGGGGAAAGACCGGCAAGTGGAACCGCTTAAGGACGAGTTCAGGAAATTCAAACATGCAACGCTTGAGGGGCAGGTGGTCGATATCGCCGATTCGATTGCCTACTCCGCGCACGACCTCGACGACGGAATTACTTCCAACACGATCACCGCCGACGTTTTGAAAAAATGCGAACCGTGGAACGAGGGGAAGGAAATTGTGCTCGGCTTCCACCGCGGCCTTGAGGAACGCCCGAAGATTTTAAAATACCAAATAGTGAGGCACATCATAAACGAGCACGTAACCGACGTGATAAACGCCACGCGCGAAAATCTTAAAGAAGCGAACCCGCAATCGCCCGACGACGTAAGGAACTTCGGCTCCATGCTTTGTTCGCTAAGCGGACCGATGCGCAAAAAGCACCAAAGCCTTAAGGATTTTCTGGTAAAAAATATGTACGACAACTACGTGATTAAACGAACCGAAATACAGGCGCTGAGGATTATCGAAGGGCTGTTCAACGCGTTCATGGAAAGCCCCGACCTCTTTCCCGAAGGCGT
>JAZFVB010000144.1:0-3373 GCA_036447515.1 Nitrospinota bacterium | reverse complement strand
CACTATGGAAGGTGTAAGTGATTCGCCCTTAAGGTCCCTGATAAACTGCATTGCCAAGTAATTATTAAAAATCATTTGTTCGCTTTCATCTTTTGGCTTTCGGCCAACCCGAAGCATTTCCTTAGCTACATTCCGCGTTGTAACAGCTCCCTCCAACTGGCTTGAGTTGATCGCCTCATCTATGAAAGATCGGATTAGGTAGGTATTTTTCATATGCGGGTTTACTATCGGCGCTTCCATAGACATCTTCCCGGCGGTATTTATATCCAGAAAGTGTAAATCTCTTTGCACGCAGTCGGGAATTGCAAACGTAAAAGGTTCATTTTTTTTATCGCGTAACAACCTTATTCTTTTATATAAACTTCGCCTTGCCCATTTAATTCCAACCCACCACTCCTCTGGAGAAAAACCTTCTGGCGGGGTTTTGTGCCTCAATTTATCCCAATGCAGATAGCGGCCTTTTGAGTCAGTCGGTTTGGAAGCATCAATGATCTCAATATATTCCTTGGTACTTTTACTTAATAACTGTCCTGTTACTTTGTGTATATCCGGCGGGGTCATTGGTATTTTCATATTTTATAAATCCTTCCTTGCATTAACTTCTAATTTTCAGGTTAGTCACCATGCAAATACTAATATTGGGAAAACTAGTATTTAACCAACTATACATGAAAATCTTCCAAATTACTAGTATTCCAATAGTTAGTAGCTAGAGCCTGCAACTACTAATATTGGATGAACTAGTAGAAAACTAGTAGTTAGAACCTTCAACTACTAATATTGTAGAAACTAGTAGCAAACTAGTAATTGGCGTAATACGCTTAAAATATCAATTAGTTACAGAATCTCAAGTGACGCACCTACCCGCTTAAAAACCGCGTGATGTCGTTATAGAAGGCGAAGACCATCAGCGTTATCAAAAGGAAGAGCCCCACCTGCTGGGCAACCTCACGTCCCCGCACGCTTATGGGCGAACCCTTTAAAGCCTCCATTGCCAGGAATACGATGTGCCCGCCGTCCAGAACGGGAATCGGCAGAAAGTTGAGTATGCCCAGGTTAACCGAAAGGACGCCCATGAACATGATAAGGGGAATGAGTCCCGCCTGAGCCTGTTCGCCGGCGATCTTGAAAATCATCAGCGGCCCGCCGATGGTATCTGCCGGAACGACGTTCTGGAAAATTTTCACTATCACTAAAAGTGTAAGGTACGTTATTTCCCACGCCTTCAGCGTACCCATGTAAAGGGCGGTAACGGGATTGTACCTCGTGAAAATCTCGTCCGGCGCTATCCCAATGCGGCCCACCTCTATGTCTTCGCCGAATATCGTTTTGGTTTTTTTGCTTTCCGGAATAACGCGCTTGGTGATTATCTCGCCGCTTTCCCTTTCGATAAGTAGCTCAAGCTCCTTGCCGGGCGAAGAGCCGATCATTTCGGCAAGCATTGCCCAGTCTTTTATCTCCGTGCCGTCTATCTCCAGTATCCTGTCGCCGGGCATCAGGCCGACGCTTTGGGCCGGGGTATCTTTTAAAACTTCCCTTATCTTCGTGTCGGGCATCGGTATGCCGATCATGTAAACAAACGAAAACAGTAAGGCGGCGAAAATAAGGTTTGCCACGGGGCCGGCGGAGATTATAAGGAGCCTTCGCCAGACGGGTTTTTCGTTGTACGCCTTTTGCGGGTCGTAGGGAACCTTGCTTTCCTCCTGCCCGGCGCTTTCCAGCGTTTCGTCGTCTTCCGCGCCGTGCATCTTTACGTACCCGCCGAACGGTATCCACGCGAGGATGTATTCCGTTTCGCCCACCTTCTTTTTCCATATCTCCCTGCCGAAGCCTATGGAAAACCTTTCGACCAACACGCCCATCTTGCGCGCCATCCAGAAGTGGCCGTACTCATGCACGATGATAAGCACTCCAAGCACCACGATGGCGGAAACAACGTAAGTAATCACCTATTGCTCTCCTAAATCCAAACTTGGGGATTCGATCATCTCTACTCCCTTCGGCCGTTTAAAAACGAACGTCCCGTCGTCCATATTTCCGTTTATCTTCATGTCCTCAAAAACGACCTCTGTATGGTTGCCCGTCCAATCGTACAGGGTAAAGGATTTGATTGTGTAATCCTTCGCGTCCGCGCGTATGACCATGCGGGTAACCGACACCGATTTTTCCTTCGGTTCAAGGTTCAACTCAACATAGTGTATTTTATCTTTATTTTCATCACCTGCCAAGCCGTCTGACAAACCGTTTTCCAGACTAATGGTAAAGAGTTCGTCCAGCCTCTTTTCCCCCGCGAGGAAAAGGAGGGGCGAGCTTGCGCCGAGTATGTTTTTGAGCGATTCCACTATTACCTGCCTGTCAGCCGGGACGTAGAAGTAAATTTTTTTGCCGTCGGCGACTAAAAGCTGCGTCTCCGGCTTTTCGTAGTTCCAAACCATCTTAAGGGGTTTTTTCAGTTTTACCGTGCCGGACGATTTTTCCACCTCGTCCATCGTCGCGTTGTAAAAGTTTTGTTGGAAGTTTGCCGTAAACGACCTTATGGAGGCGAATCTTTTTTCCACCCTTTCAATAATCTCTTTTTGGGAAAGTGCGCTTGCGGGCTGTGCCACGAAAATAGTCAATACAAGCGCCGCCAAAACCTTCGGGATGATTTCTCTTATTTTCACGTGCCTCTCCATTTGGACCACGGGCCGTAAAGACCTTTCTTTCTGAAGAACGGAAGCAGGACGAGTCCCGTCAAAAACCCTCCGACGTGCGCGCCCCACGCGGTGGTGCCGCCCGTGCCGAGGTTCGAAATCTGTAGAAGGAACCACACCCCGATTACTACCCACGCGGGCAGCGGAATTATCCGTATGAAAAAAATGAACCAGAAAAAGGTATACACCCTCGCCCGCGGGAAACTTAACAAATACGCCGCCAGAATACCCGAAACGGCCCCGCTTGCGCCGACAAGCGGCGTGGTGGAATCGGTGTTTTGCACTATATAGAATGCCACCGCGCCCAGCCCGCTTATAACGTAAAAAAGTATGAACCGTACCGGCCCCATGATGTCTTCGACGTTGTTTCCGAAAATCCACAGGTAGAGCATGTTCCCCGCAAGGTGCAAAAAGCCGGCATGCATGAACATCGATGAAATCATCGTTGCCTGCACCGGAACTTCTATGTAGGGAAAGATGTCCACCGAATTCGTAATCTCCGCCGGAATGGCGCCGTACATGTAAACGACCTTGTTGAACATCTTGCCCGTTTGCGCCATTAAAAGGAAGACTGCGGCGTTTATCGCCATGAAGGCAATCGTAACGACCGGCGTCCTTTTGGTCGGGTTGTCGTCGTATAACGGTATCATTCGATATTTATAAGATTGAAACCCGCTTTT
>JAZFVB010000143.1:0-6489 GCA_036447515.1 Nitrospinota bacterium | reverse complement strand
AAATAACAACAAAACGCAAGGAGCCGGACATAGTGCGGATAATGTCAGGCGTCTTTGAAGGTCTCACGACGGGCGCTCCAATTTCGTTCATGATCGAAAACGTGGATAAAAAATCCGAGCACTACGAAAAGATAAAAGATGCATTCCGCCCCGGCCACGCGGATTTCACTTACGACGCGAAATACGGCCATCGGGACTGGCGCGGCGGCGGCCGCTCCAGCGCGCGCGAAACGGCGATTCGGGTTGCGGGAGGCGCGGCGGCAAGAAAAATCATTGCCGATATAAATATCATAGGATTCACCGCGCGGGTCGGGAACGTAGAGGCTAAAAAATTCGATGCGGAAGAAATAGAAAAAAATATCGTCCGCGCCCCGGACGCCGAGGCCGCCGCGAAAATGATCGAGCTTATTGAAAAAGTAAGGGAGGACGGCGATTCAATCGGCGGCATCGTCGAGGTAAGGGCATCCAACGTTCCGGCGGGGTTGGGAATGCCCGTTTATAATAAGTTGAGCGCCGATCTGGCCCACGGCCTTATGGGCATAAACGCCATAAAGGGAGTCGAAATCGGCGAAGGTTTCGGAGCCGCCGCAATGAAAGGCAGCGAACACAACGACCGTATGGATATGGCCGGCGGCAAGCCGCATTTCAAGACGAACCATGCCGGGGGAATACTTGGCGGCATATCAGACGGAAACGATATCATTTTGAGAATCGCGGTAAAGCCCACGCCCTCGATAGCGAGCGAACAGGAAACGGTTGCAAAAGACGGCAGCGAGCGGACAATCCGCGCAGAGGGGAGGCACGACCCCTGCATCTGTCCGCGCGTTGTGCCCGTGGCGGAGGCGATGGTTGCGCTGGTCCTTGCGGACCATGCGTTGCTGCAAAAAACCGCGCGGCTTTGACGGCCTGTTGCTCAAATGAAAACGAAGGTGTCTCCTAAAAAAAAGGACTTCTCCGAGGACTTTTGGTGGTCACCGGTAGCCTCAGGCGTCTCGCCTGAGGTGTGCAAGCGAGACTCTTGCACCTACTTTACGGCTACCAAAGATTTCCGTTCGATTATTTTGATAGATAAACGATGTATATAAAAAGATTTCATTATTTACCGCATTTTCAATTTTGGAATATGGATTAAATGACAAAGGTAAATGTTATTCTCGCTTCCGCCTCTCCAAGGCGCAAACGGATTCTTTCGGAACTTTTTGCGGAGTTCGACGTCCGTCCGGTTGAAATAGACGAAAGTCCGCGTAACGGCGAAACCCACCGGGAAACCGCCAAACGCCTCTCCATGGAAAAGGCTCAAAAGGTTGCCGAAAAAAATCCCGGTTCACTCGTTATCGGGGCCGATACGTTTGTCTTTCTTGGCGGAAACATTATAGGCAAGGCCGACTGCGAAGAACGCGCGCGAGGGATGCTTGCCGCCCTTTCGGGAAAAACGCACGAAGTAATTACGGGCGTTTCCTTTATATATAAAAACGAAAATTTTTCGCAATGCGTTGTCTGCCGCTCCGAGGTGAAGTTCAAAAACCTTAGCGAAAACGATATAGACGAATATCTTGCAAACGGCGAATACGTCGGAAAAGCCGGAGCATACGCAATTCAGGGCGCGGGCAAAGCTCTTATCGAATCTTTCAGTGGAAGCTTTACCAACATAGTCGGCCTGCCAGTGCGGGAACTTTTAAGGTTCATCGTCGATTTCGGATTCGGGCGTCTGCCGCTGAAGGTAGAAAGATGATAGTAATCGGTCTTACCGGCGGGATCGGTTCCGGCAAATCGACCGTGCTAAAGGTATTCAAAAGGCTGGGCGCTCACGTTATCGACGCGGACAAGCTTGCGCGCCAAGCCGCCATACCCGGCAGGCCCGCATGGCTCGCCATAAAAGAAAGGTTCGGGCCGAAAGTGTTTTACAAGAACAACCGGCTTAACAGGAAAAAAATGGCCCAAATCGCGTTTGGCGACAAAAAGGCGCTTAAAGACCTTACCGCGATAATCCATCCCGAAGTTCTCCGGCGCGAACGCGAACTCGCGGCCGAAATCGCCAAAAAAGACAAAAATGCCGTATTAGTTATTGACGCGCCGATGATGATTGAAAGCGGATCGCATAAATGGAAAAACGCGCTTGTGGTTATGAACACGTCACGCGAAAACCAGATAAAACGCCTGCTGAAAACAGGCCGCTTTACCCGCGCGCAAATTGAAAAAAGGATCGCCGCGCAAATGCCCCTTTCCAAAAAACTCAGGCTGGCCGACTACGTTATAGACAACAACGGAACGCCCGCCCAGTGCCGCAAAAAGGCCGAGGAAGTTTTCCGCGCGATAGTTTCAAAACGCCTGCGATAGCTTCCTTAAAGGCCGCACACTTTCCGCCGGCGGTGGCGAAAAAAGGCCCAAAGCGTTATCATGTTGTACAAGGAGCAGGAATTGAAAAACGACGGAGCAGCGCTGACCCCCGACTCGCCTGAAACTAAAATGGCCATCGATCTCACGAACCTTTTCTGCCGAAGCTATGTAAACGTTTTCCACCTGTTCCGCGGCAAGGGCGAGTTTGAAATCTCGCCCAACTTCCAGCTTCTCGACTCCGTCCAGACACGCCATAGAATTTCAACGTTATTGGATTTTACCGGCTCGATAAACGGAATCGTCATCATAAACTACACCGAAGATGCCGCCGTTAACGTTGTTTCCGCCTTCCTGCAGGGAATGGGAATGGGCGAGGACGACTGCCCAAAGGGATTGGGCGAAGAGCTGATAAACGTACTCGGCGAAATAATGAACCAGGTTTTGGGCGCTTTTCGCAGGAACCTAAGCAAGGAATACGGCCTTTCCACCACCTCCGGCACGCCCGTTACGATGATTCCCAGCGTCATGCTTAACGTAACGCCGGTGGAAACCACCCAAAGGAGCTTTGTTTACGTAAGGGCGCAGATTTCAACGCCCAGCTCCGTTTCCTTTTACGTCGAGTTCTGCGTCCAGAAAGGCGTGATAATTAAAAGGAACAAATAGCCGCCTCTAGCCGCAGTCGTCCCGTCTTGTTGAGTGTGCCTTGGAACGGGTATGATATCCGAATGAAACGCCTCTTGCAGTACTTAACGCTCTTCGTGATAATCGTCGGCGCGGGCGCCCTTAGCGGCGTTATAGTCATGCAGATAGCCACCCGCGACAGCGGCGACATACCCACCCCGAACATCGTCGGCAACGAAATAGTAACCGCGCTTGAAAAGGTAACAAACGCCAGCCTCCACCTGAAAATCACCGCCCTTGTCTTCGACAAAAGCGCCCCGCGCAACACGGTAGTCAAGCAGGACCCGAAACCCGGCGTCGGCCTTAAAGCGGGCCGCGACGTGCGGGTGGTGATCAGCCGCGGATCGCAAGACGTCGAGATGGTGGACGTAAGGGGACTTTCGCTGAGGCAGGCGCAAAATATTATGGAAGAAGGGGAGTTCGCCATACCCTCCATAACGAAAATCAATTCAACTTTCGACGAAGGCATAGTCATAGCCCAGCTTCCCCCGCAGGGCAGTTACGTAACCGACCTCTCGCGGGTGGAACTCCTTGTGAGCCTCGGCCCCAAAAAGGAGCCTTTCCTCCTGCCGAATTTCACCGGCAAGAAACTGGAAGCGGTAACCGACCGGGTGCGGTCGCTGGGCCTTATTATCGGGCGCGTGCGCTACATTGTAAGTAAAGACGGAATTCCCGGAACGATAATAAAACAGGACCCGCCCGCGGGTAAGCCCGTGGAAAGCGGACGGGAAGTTTCGCTGGTGGTAAGAAAAGACGTTCCCACCGACGCGTCGCCGCGCACCTTTACAATCTTCAATTACACGCTCAGGCCCGGGCTTCAATCGTCGAAGGTCAAGATAATCGTCGAAAACCTCGACGGGGAAAAGGAAATCTACAGCCGTTCGCACAAGGGCGGCGAAACGGTTTCGCTCCTTGTGCCCCTGTCGGGCGATACTGCGGTGCGCGTTTTCGTAAACGAAGAGCTTACCGAAGTTAAGCGTTTTTAAATTTGGCAATCTGGGGTAATATTCCAAGATGAGAATACGGAGAAAAAGAGCATGCCGCTCGTAGCGCCTTCGATCCTGTCGGCCGATTTCAGCCGGCTGGGCGAGGAAATAAAAAACGTCGAAAAGGCGGGGGCAGACTGGATACACGTCGACGTTATGGACGGCCACTACGTGCCGAATATCACAATCGGGCCGCTGGTCGTAAAGGCGCTTCGCCCGCTTACCAAGCTGACGCTGGACGTGCATCTTATGATAGAAAATCCCGACAACTACGCGCAGGAATTCGCAAAGGCGGGCGCGGACATAATAACCGTGCATCAGGAAGCAAGCACGCACTTGCACCGCTCGGTAGCGCTCATACGCGAACTCGGCAAAAAACCCGGCGTCTCGATAAACCCCGCGACGCCCGTCGAAACTATCAGGCCCGTTATTAAAGACGTGGACCTTGTGCTGATAATGTCGGTAAACCCCGGATTCGGAGGCCAGTCGTTTATTGAAAATTCGCTCGGCAAGATTCGGGAACTGAAACGCATGATTAACGAAACCGGTTCAAAGGCGTTGATCGAGGTGGACGGAGGCGTAACCGGCGGCAACTGCGCCAAAGTCGCCGCCGCCGGAGCGGACGTTCTTGTTGCGGGCACCGCCGTATTTAAGGCCGGCGATTACGCCAAGGTCATCGGCATCCTTAAAAGTTCCCATAAACTTTCAGCCTGAAGGAAAAATTCCGAAATGAAAAAGACGCTAATCGCCTTATCCATCCTGTTGCTGTTTGTCGGGTGCGGGGTAAAATCCGGCGAAAATACCGACATCAAAGAAGATATTAAAAAAGTCCTTAAGGAAAATCCCGAAATAGTACTTGACGTATTAAAGGAAAACGACGACGAAATTCTGAACATCATCAACGGCGCCGTTCTAAAGGCGCGGGCAAGGATTGAAGATGAAAGGCGCGGAGCCGATCTGAAAACTCCTAAAATTCCCGTTATAGAAAAAACGCGCCCCGTGCGCGGCAATCCGGACGCGCCGGTTACGATGGTGGAATACTCGGACTTCCAATGCCCGTTTTGCAGAAGGGCGGTGCCGACAGTTGAAAGCGTACTGGAAAAATATGAAGGCAAGGTGCGGCTTATCTACAAACACCTTCCACTGAATATTCACAGCTTTGCCTTGCTGGCCGCGCAATATTTCGAGGCGATAGCGTTGCAGGACCATAAAAAGGCCTGGATTTTCCACGACCTCGTTTTTGAAAATCAAAAAAGCATTGACGAAGGCGAAAGCGCGCTTAAGAAGTTAGCCGAAAAAGCGGGCGCCGATATGGATCGCCTGTCCGAAGATGTCAAAAGCGATGAAGTTATCATGCAGGTCAATAAGGATATTGCCGAATCAAAAAAATTCGGCTTTACCGGCACCCCAACTTTCCTGATAAACGGCGTTATGCTTGTAGGTTCGCAACCCGAGCAGGCGTTTACAACGATTATCGAAGCAGCGCTGGAAAAATCCGGAAGCTGACGGCCGCGTTTATGACGGTTTGACCGCCTTCACCTTAACGCTGCTGACAAAACTGTCGGTTGCTTCCTTTATCATTTCCGGCGACATTTCGAACTCCCTGCCTATTTCTTTTACTATCGCGTCGTCTTCGCCTATCGGAAAGACAGTTTCATCAATTACCTCAACGTCCGAGAATCCCGCGCCGCGTATCACCTGAAGGTAATCGTCTTTAAGGAGCGCGCCGGCGATACAGCCCGTAAGGGCGCCGACGGATTCCTTTATTTGCGGCGGAAGTTCTTTCAGCAAAACGATGTCGGATACCATCAAGCTGCCGCCCGGCTTAAGCGCCCTGAAGGCGTCCCTGAAAACTTTCGGCTTGTCGGGCGCAAGGTTGATGACGCAGTTCGAGATAATCACATCGGCCGTGTTGTCGGCAACGGGGAGGTTATCTATTTCGCCCAGGCGGAACTCCACATTTTTGAACCCGGCTTTTTGCGCGTTCGCCCTTGCCTTTTCGATCATCGCAGTCGTCATGTCCACGCCTATTACGCTGCCGCTATCGCCCACTTTTTGCGCGGCAAGGAAGCAGTCGAACCCCCCGCCCGAGCCGAGATCGACAACCGTTTGGCCTTCTTTCATTGATGCCAACGCCACGGGATTTCCACATCCCAGCCCCATGTTGGCGCCGTCGGGCACGGATGTTAGTTCGTCCTCGGAGTAGCCGATCTTCTTGCCGATTTTACGCAAGACGTTTTCCTCCTTTGCCGGCCCGCAGCACGAAGGCGCGGAAGGACTGCAAGAGTTGTTTGTCTTTGCAATTTCTCCGTACCTTTCCCTTACCGCTTTTTTAATTTCTTCCGCTTCCATCGTTTCTTCCTCCTTAACTTTTTATAATTTCCTTCATCATGGGGCCAAGCATTTCCTTTAACATGCCGCCGAAATCGTTTGCATTAATCAGCGAGATGCAACTTACCTTTCCGCCTATATTCCACGTAAGAAT
>JAZFVB010000142.1:0-3078 GCA_036447515.1 Nitrospinota bacterium | reverse complement strand
AACCGCCATGTTCCTGAGATCGGATTTGACGGCGCCGTCGTTGGCCTGCTTCTTGTAAGAGGCAAACTGCGGGATGGCGATGGCAACCAGAATGCCGATGATCGCGACAACGACAAGCAACTCGATCAGTGTAAAGCCCTTGTCGCCAGTAAGTGGATTTCCTGTTTTATTAAACATTTTTCAACCGGCCTCCAGTGAATAAGGGTATGGGATACTTCCCATACCCTTACAAATGAACTGAACCTATTTTCTACTGCAATCCGCCTTTTGACGAATCCCATGTGAACGTCTTAGTTCCGCCCGAGTGAACCGCTTTCGCCGTCCATGCAGTGGTGGTGGCCGCAACGTTTCCGCCGCCCGTATCCAATAGCGCAGTAATAGTTACATTGGTGGATGATCCCCATCCTGAAGCTATCATTGCCGCGGTAACAACCGCCAATGCGCCCGCCGGATACTGGTTATTGGAAGCATAGTACGATTCCATCGTAACCGCCATGTTCCTGAGATCGGATTTGACTGCGCCGTCGTTGGCCTGCTTCTTGTAAGAGGCAAACTGCGGGATGGCGATGGCTACCAGGATGCCGATGATCGCGACAACGACCAGCAGCTCGATCAGGGTAAAGCCTTTTTCCCCTTTTAGCGCCTTTCTGATATAGTCCATAACTTAAATACCCTCCTGAAAGATGTTAATATTTCGCCAGTGTAATACCGGCAAATCCAGTTCCCAGTTCTTTTTCATTTAGAGTATATGTCAATATCGGTGCCGAAATTCCGTTTTTTTGGAAGGGACAAATAATCAACTAATTACTTTACAAAGCGGGACTCTCCTTCGGTTTACCTTCGGTCTTACCGGAGCGGTACAGGACAAAAAAATGTCTCATTTGACAAAATTTGTCATTACCCTATTCCAAAATTGCTCTTGAGAGGCGGCAAATTTTTGTCTATTCTGGTTACAGATGGATCAAAAAAAAATAAACATGAAATCAGTAAAAATATCGTCGGTTGCGCTGGTCATTTTAATTGCGTTTCTTTCGCTGCCGGATGTTCTCCATTCAAACGAAAGCCAAATAAAATATACCGGCGAAGAGGAAATACTTGCCGGGCTGAAACTTATTTACGAATTGAAGATTGAAGAGGCGAAAGCAGTTTTTATGGGTATGATTGAGAAATACCCCGAATCAGCGGCGGGATTATATTACTTCACCGCGTCATTGTCCGCCCCGGAGGAGTCGAACCGCAGGTGGACTCGCACTGCGCGCCTCTACGGTTACACCGATCCGCCCAAAAGGCCCATGAAAAACATAAAGCGGATACTACGCAACATGCAAAGGGTCATAAAACAGTGCGAAGCTATCCTTGAAAAAAATCCTGATGACTTCGAGGCGCATTTATACCTGGCCGGATCGTATGCATTTAACGCAAGGGTCAAGATGTATAACGGCAAAATATTTTCCTCGATGCGCGACGCAAAGAAAGCGGCAAAGCTTTTCGACAAATTGATGGCAAAACACCCTGATGTCGGCGACGCCAAGCTGGGGCCTGGAGTATATAAATACATGGTCGGCAGGCTTTCCGCACCAATGAGGTTAATGATTAGGTTACTCGGGCTGTCGGGAACGAAAAAGGAAGGAATAGCGCTTATCGAAGGCGCATATAAAGAGGGGGTGCTATCATCGATGGAGGCGGCGAATCTGCTTGCGTGGATATATGACATCTTGGAACGTGACAACGAAAAAGCCCTCAAATGGGCAAAAGTCCTGGAAGAAAGGATACCAGAATCGCCACTTGCAGATTCCTACCGCCTCTTTATTTATCACCGAATGGGCGATCTGGAAAATGAAGAAAAAAGCATCGTGAGCCTGATGGCCAAGATGGCCAAAGCCTCCAAGGAAATGCGAGACGACTGGATGCCGTTGCTTACCTTTGCGCATGGCGTTATAAATGAGAAAAAAGGACGCGTGGAAAGCGCCAAAAACCTTTTTGAAAAGGCCCTTGCCATGAAGGTAGTTGACCGTTGGCTGAAAAAGGAGATCAAGTGGAGAATAAGAGACGTTGCGAAATTAAGTAACGCCCAGATGGATTACGTTAAAATGGGTAACGCGGCGGAAATTCCAGATCGAATGAAACCAAATGAAGCTCCTAATCGTTAAAATCAGTTCGCTCGGCGATATCATACATACAGTTGCATTTGTTAATCATCTCAGGAAGTCGGTTAACGGCTTGGTAATCGACTGGATCGTAAATGACGCATATGCCGAACTGGTGGAATCGATTGAAGGCGTGAACAGGGTATGGAAATTCAAGCGTGGGAAATGGGGCAAAGGCTGGTGGAGACCGGAAACGATAAGCGAGATCGCGTCAATGATAAGCGAAATTCGCGCCGAAAAATATGACGTCTGCCTCGACTTGCAGGGACTATTCAGAAGCGGAATCATCGCCCGGTTTTCAGGCGCGGGCAAATGGGCCGGCTTTTCCAACGCACGAGAAGGCGCCGCGCATTTTTACGATATTAAAATCGATCCCGGTAAAAAGCCTCATGCGGTGGACGTACTGTTTGAAGCTCTGGGCCTGTTCGGCGTCGAGCCGCCGCAAAAACCAGATTTTTCATTCACGATATCGGAAAACGCCCGGGCGAAAGTAAAAGCCAGCCTCTCCGACGCCGGCATCGGTGGAAAATATATCGTGTTCCACATGGGAGCCCGCTGGCCGACGAAGATGTGGCCTCGGCATTACTGGAACGAATTGACGAATCTTATAGCGGAAAAAACCGGCATGCCTATTGTCTTTACAGGTTCGAAAAGCGATATCTCCATCATTGAAAAAACAGTTGAAAAAACGGTTGAAAAAACCGCAATGAAGGAAAAGCGCGCATACAACATGGCGGGGAGGTTCTCCCTGCCGGAGCTTGCCGCATTGCTTAAAAACTCGGCCCTTATGGTAACCGTGGACTCGGGCCCCATGCACATGGCGGCGGCATTTTCCACGCCGATAGTCGCAATCTTCGGTCCCACCTCGCCGGATAAAACCGGGCCACGCTCCAATGGCGCCGTGGAAATCGTCCGTGCCGAGATGGAATGC
>JAZFVB010000141.1:0-5709 GCA_036447515.1 Nitrospinota bacterium | reverse complement strand
CCAAGTTTTGAATAAAGAAGCCGCTTAACCATCCGGGAAACGGACATTTTGCCGTTCACAGGGCAAGCCTTCCCAGAGCTAGGAATCGAAAATATGGGGGACTAAAAACCTGTATGCGGGGATATTGGGAGACTTGTTCAGGCCTTGATGCTGATTCTCGATTGCATCTCGATTCTCTGTGCGGAAATTTTTCTCTTCACGCCATCGCCGATTGCTTTCATGTTTTTGCTGGCCATATCCAGCCTTCCCGCGACATTGACTGTTTTTGTTGACGAAGCCTTAAAGACCGACTCCACGCCATTCCCAAACCTTGGCAGAGCTATTTGCATATCACCCTCTCTTGCAAACATTCTACGCTAAATTTGGGATTTCCCCAATAAGCGGCGCAAAAAAAAAGCCACCGCCGCACCGCTTACAAACTCCTTGGCAGTCATTCGAAGAGCCTTTCGTGCGAAAAGGTACCCATCATGATCAACGTAATGATGATAACGAACAAAATGGCGGTTAAGATAAGCTGCACAATGCTCTCGCGCCGGCGGTGCGGCGATAAGTATCTTCTATCGACATACGCTACCAGTGCGGCGGGCGTGAAGGCATCCGCGCCAAAAGACGGCGCCTCGCAAAAGATAAAGACAACCGATAACGACAGCATCAAAGCAACGGTCGGCAGTGGGTTTTTGCACATAAAACCTCTCGGGGTATATTTTAGCATACTCGCCGTATTTTTCCGGATCGTCTATTAACCGATATTTCCCACTTGGCGGCGTTTGCCCCCTTTGCCGGGACAGGCGGGTTAAAAGAGTTTTTTGTTGGCGGCGACCCATTCGTAGAGGGTTTTTACGCCGTTCTTAACGGACGTCTTCGGTTGCCAGCCGAAATCCTTTTTCGCCTTGCGGATGTCGCACACGAAGACGGGCTGATCGCCGGGACGCCAGTCGTCGAAAGAATACTTTAGTTTTTTACCTCGCCATTTTTCGATGAAGGCTATAAGTTCTAAAAGCGACATCTGGTTTTTCGGTCCGCCGCCGATGTTGTACGCCTTTCCCGAAACAGTGCGGCGATTTTTAATCGCCCCTTCGTAAGCGTCTATCAGGTCTTCGATAAAGAGAACATCCCTGACCTGTTTGCCGTCGCCGTAAACAGTGATCTTTTTCCCCAGAACCGACGCGATGATGAACCACGCCACCCATCCCTGATCTTCCACGCCGAACTGCCGGTAGCCGTATATGCACGACTGCCGGAACGAAACCGTGTCCAGCCCGTAGATGCGCTGGTAGTCGAGCACATACTGGTCGGCCGCGCCCTTGGAGCATCCGTAGGGCGAATGGAAATCGAGCAGGCGGTCTTCGGGAATGCCCCGTTTGAAATCGCGGTACTGGTAGCGTCCGTTGCTCTGGACGATTTTTATATCTTCCATGCCGCCGTAAACCTTGTTGGTGGAGGCGTTGATGAAAAAGGGCGCTTTTTTCTTTTTCGCGGACGACAGTTTATAAGTTTCCCTCACCGCTTCGAGCACGTTGAAGGTGCCCAGCGCGTTAATGTCGAAATCCTCGCGCGGATCGACGACGGAGGTCGTCACGGCCACCTGCGCCGCGAGGTGGAGCACAACGTCAATTTTTTTGTATTTCCCAAAAACCTTCTTTACTTTTTTATAGTCCCTGATATCGGCTTTTTCGAAAATTACCTTTTTGTGGTTTTTCCTCAGCCATGCCAGGTTGCTGGCCGCTCCCTTTCTCGATAGGTTGTCGAGGACAATGACCCGGTGTCCCTTTTTAAGGAACCTGTTGGCGGAGTTAACGCCGATAAAGCCGGCGCCGCCGACAACGAGTATCGTCTTTTTCGAGGCCTGTTTCATATAAGCCCTTTTTCCTTAAGCTCACCGGCGGCCGCCTCGAACCTGTCGTCGGCCTCGGCCTCTTTCGCCCATTCGATCAGGTCTTTCATGCCGTCTTCAAAGGCGGTCTTCGCCTCGAAGCCGAGTATTTCGCGCGCGGCGGCGGTATCGGCATAGCAGTGCCTTACGTCGCCCTTGCGGAACTTGTTAAGAACCTCCGGCCGTATGTCTTCGCGGCCGTAAAGCTTTGCCAACGTTTCGGCAATCGATTTTATGGTTAGCAACTCACCTCTGCCTATGTTGAAAGTCCCGTAATCGGCCTTGGGGTTTTCCATCGCGCAGATGTTCGCCCGCACGATGTCGTGCACCGATACGAAGTCGCGCGTCTGAAGGCCGTCTTCGTAAACCACGGGGCGGTGTCCGTTTTTTATTCGGCTCATGAATATCGCCGCCACGCCGGTGTAGGGGTTGCTCAGCGACTGGCGCGGCCCGTAAACGTTGAAATACCTGAGCGCAACGGAAGGCAACCGGTAGGTCTGCCCGATATTGAGAACCATCTGCTCCTGGTTCTGCTTCGTTATTGCGTAAATCGAGTTGCAGTTCTGCCTCGCTTTTTCGTCGGTGGGAACCGGTTTAACCGCCTCGCCGCATTCGGGGCAGTAGTTGTTCCAGTCGCTCTTTGCCATTTGGGATTCCGGCCTTAGGGGCGGCCTTACGATGCCGCATTTCTTGCACTCGAAGTTTCCCTCGCCGTAGCTGCTCATGCTGGCGGCCACGACGACCTTTTGAACCTTGTGCTTGTCGTTTACGAGAATGTCCAGCAGGTTGGCCGTCCCCATCACGTTTACTCCGACGTAATATTCCAGCTTGTACTGCGACTGTCCCACCCCCACCGCCGACGCCTCGTGAAAAACGATTTCCTGTCCTTCAAGCGCCTTCTTAAGGGCGTCGCGGTCGCGCACGTCGCCCAGGATGAATTCGGCTTCGGGGTTAAGGTGATCGGGTTTTTTGCCGTCGGGGTGAACCTGCGGGTCGAGGTTATCGAAAATTCTTACCCCGTGTCCTTTTTTTGCAAGTTCGTCAACCAGATGGGAACCTATAAAACCTGCGCCGCCAGTAACTAAAATATTCAATATTAAAAGACCTTATAAAATAAAACTACAGTAATAATCGTCGAATTGTATCAATCATATTGCAAAAACTCAAATTGGGAAATCACATTAATAAGCGCATATAATCATTCATTGAATGAAGAAACCGGCATACATCGTCCTGGGCGGCATACTGGCAATGGGCTTTTGCCTCAGGTTGTACGGCGCGTGGACAATGGACATCTGGTACGACGAAGGGACGGTTTATCTACTGGCGCAGAAATTCGGCCAGAATATTCGCGATTTCTTTGATCCGTCACTGCCGAACGAAAAACCGCCCATTTCCTACCTATTACTGTACCTCTGGACGCGTATGGGCGATTCCATTTTTTTTGCAAAACTTCTTAGCGTCTTCTCGGGCACGGTTTCAATAGCATTGGTCTACCTTATCGGAAGGGAAACGCTGGATGAAAAAGCGGCGCTCGCCGCCTCGGCGCTTATGTCGTTTTCGCCCTACGAACTCCTCTATTCGATAGAGATGACCAATAACGGCTTGATGCAGACCTTCGCGCTGGCCTCCATGCTGTATTTTGCGAGATTCCTGAAAACCGGCGCAAGGGCGTCATGCGTAACCGCAATCGGTTTTCAGTTCATCGCATTTTTTACAATCTACACGGCGGTTTTTCTGATTATTAGCCAGAACTTGTTGGCGGTAACGGCCCTAAGGCGGCGAAAGAATCTTTTGAAATTATGGATTGCGGTTCAGGCCGCCGCCTTGACGCCGCTTCTTTTATGGATTTTCTTCGCCTGGCAAAATGGCTTGTCAACGGCCGTCGAATTTGTAACCGGCTGGGTGCCTTTAATAAGCCAAGCCGGTTACATTAACTTTTTCAATCCGCTTGTTTACGGTTATTTTATCGGGAATATTCCCGGCATCTTTCTTTTTGCACCGCTTGCAATCGTTGTCCTCGTTGCGCTATCGGAAAAAAGAGCGCGTGCTTTCTTTGTCTATTTCTTCCTCCCCTTCATTGTGTTACTGGTCGCTTCGCAGTGGCGCAACCTGATGATGCAGCGCTATCTTGTGGCGTATGTGCCGGCGCTCTTTCTGGTAATCGCCGCCGGATGGGGCAGACTGCCCGGGCGAATAATAAAAGCGGCAATAGCGATATGGATAAGCGCTTTTCTTATCATGTCCTCTGTTTCTTACTTTCGCAATGAATACGGCCCCGACTTTGTTACGCATTTTAAACGCAAGGAATACTACAAAGCCGCCGCATTCCTGGACGGACGCGCCGGAAATTCCGAGACCATTTATCACGTTTCTCAAAGTTCCACAACGGTTTTCGAAACCCTGCGCCGCGAAAAATGGGAACATAAATGGGTGGTTACAAGGCAAAGCGTCGTGGACACCTTCGTCCCGTTTGAGGAATACGTTGAGAGAATGGATATAGAATTAGCTTTTCCGGAACTCTGGAATGACGAGACGTTCGCCGGGTTCGACGAACCGGCATGGTTTGTCTTAAGCTCGTTTAGCTCGTTTCCGTACCTCGAAATACATACCAACGATTTCCTTTACCGCCTGGAACGCTACGCCGTGCAGGAACACATGGAACGCTTAAACTACCTTGACCTCGCCCGCTATGTACCTTATGACGTTTCTAAGCTGGACCTCGTTGCATCGGAAAGCGGAGGTGCGCGCCTTTACGTTGACCGGGAATCGGGAAAGCCTTTCCCGGAAAATTACGAAAGCCTTCGCGGCGGTTTTAAGGGGACGGAAGTGAGGATCGACGGACACTCGATAACACTGGAAACGAAATACGAAAACCCGTCTCTTTCACTCGAGATAATAAGGGACGTTTATCCGTTCTTCCCCGTGATAAAGGAGCCGGCAGGAAGAGATACGAAAGGTTTCGACATATGGCAACTGGTTATACCTCCGCCTCGCGGCGGCTTTTTTCTTAATTCCGTTTCGTTTGGCGCCTCCGTAAATGGGCCGGAGGAACGCCATATTAAAGGTGGCGCGGAGATACCCGCTGGAAGCTACGAACTCCTCTTAAGGGTTTATATGGAACCCGAAGACGGCAACAGGGCGTATATTTCCGCAGAAGTGGACGGGGCGCCAATCGGGAAAAAACTGAAACCGATTGCCGAAAAGCCGCGGTGGGGATGGCTGTCCATGGGGGCATTTGAAACCTTGGGCAAACCGTCCATAACTATAAAAGCCCACGGCGGCGAAGGCGGACAAAAGTACGCCGATATCCATATGATGATCGTATCGCCGGTTGATCCGGAAGGCGGAGCGATACAATCCGGCCGGATAAAGGTGATGGAAAACATTACGCTTAACGGGCCGACGGTGAAATTCCCCCTTGAAATGCGGGCCGAACAGGGGTACACGATTGCAATAGCTACGGATGAAGAGCGCCGTGAGATCCTCGTCGTGAGGCGCATGGCGGAACCGATAAGCCGGTAATTTTGCTATATTTTATCTGTGTGTTATCGTTATTTAAGAGATGGCTCTTTACTATATTATTCCGGTTTTTCATTTAAATTTGCGTTTAATAAGGGTTTGAATTCCCTGATTTTTATGGGGGCGCAATGAACACTCAGGTTTCATCCGGGTTCAAGGGGTTCTTGCTGGACTTCTGGCAAAGCCGCTACATTTATTGGAACCTCTTGCTGGTGGAGTTGCGCTTCAAATATCGAAAATCGTACATAGGGATATTTTGGAACTTTTTAAGCCCGTTGATAATAATGGTTTTTTTCTGGTTTGTGTTCAAGATC
>JAZFVB010000140.1:0-5354 GCA_036447515.1 Nitrospinota bacterium | reverse complement strand
GTAACCCGAAATATCGTCGAAGTCATTTGCATGTCCCCAAAAACCTCTAACAATGGTTTTGTCTTCCCCCTCTACCTCTATCCTGATACGGGAAAGCAGAAAGACATCTTTTCTAACGTAGAAAAAACAAACGCGCCGGGAGGGAGGCGGCCGAACCTTAGCGAAGGTTTCATAGAAGATTTTTCACAAAAACTTAAACTCAAATTCGTGCCCGACGGACGCGGCGACCTTAAAAAAGCGTTCGGGCCGGAAGATGTTTTCGATTACATCTACGCCGTCTTCCATTCGCCCGAATACAGGAAACGGTATTCCGACTTCCTTAAAATAGATTTCCCGCGCCTGCCCCTTACATCCAGCAAAAAACTTTTCCGCAAGCTATGTGGACTCGGCGGGGAACTTGTAAAGTTACACCTCATGGAAAAAAAGGCGAAAAATCCCGCCAAATACCCCGTTCAGGGTGACGACATAGTCGACAAAGTGCGCTATTCCGAACCCGGGCAGGGCGCAAAAGAAGGGCGCGTGTGGATAAACAAAACGCAGTACTTCGCGGGCGTATCGCCGGAGGTGTGGGAGTTCCACATCGGCGGGTACCAGGTCTGCCAAAAATGGCTGAAAGACCGCAAAGGCCGCAAACTTGATATAGACGATATGCAACACTACGGGGGAATAGTCGCCGCGCTTGCCGAAACGATGCGGCTGATGGAAAATATAGACGGAACGATTTATTCCAACGGCGGCTTTCCCGATGCTTTTAATGCTAAAATGTCATAAATAGAGGAAAAAATAAATATAAGCCTTTAACCAGCTTAACGTCATACTTCGACAAGCTCAGCATGACAGCTTTTTGTCACCTTGAGCCTGTCGCCTGTCCTGAGGCACGAAGGGAAAGGCGACAAAAAATGAAATATAAAACTCTATCTTTATCGTCCAATCAGTATAAGGCGTCACACGAAGTTGGCGAGGCGGCTTATTCCTCTTGGCGTGATCTGCTTTCCCTACGCTCCTTTTCGCGCTCGTTGTATCTTTTAATCGCTTCTTTTCTGATAACCGCCAGTTTCGACTGGCCGTCCAGGGTCAGCTTAAATTCATTGCCATCTTTTTTCTCCACCATGCCTTTTTGGACCATCGCATCCATGGTCCGGTAAACGGCTTCAAAGGAAGCATCTGCTGTTTTCAGCCAAAGGTTGTGGAGGGTGGTGCTCTCTTCGTATGTATCTATCCATTCAAGGAAGTCTTCTTCGGTCTTTGTCAGTTTCGCCATAGTTTATATATACCTATAAAATATATTTTACAGGTTTTTCCCGGAATTCAAAATAAGGACGCCTCGCCAATGTTCCACGGCCCGCGCAAGAGCGTCCAGAAGCGCGTTTACGCTTTCGTGCGTTGTGGCGGCTCCCATCGTTATGCGCAGAGATTCAAGGGCGCGCTGTCGGGACGGGTTTGCGGCCAACAGCACGTAGGAAGGCTCCTGCTGGTCGGCTGAGCTGCATGCCGAACCGCTTGACGTGGCGAAACCCCGCCTGTCCAATTCCAGCATCAGCCCCTGCCCCTCTATCTTTTCAACACTTATGTTTATAAGGTTTGGCAGGGTGTGTTCGTGATGTCCGTTTATCTTCACGCCGAACGCGCCGGAGTATCTTTCCCTTAGCTCCATTATGAAAAACTCCCTGAGACCGATCAGGCGTTTGGCTTCTTCATCGCGTTTTTCCATCGTTATTTCGGCCGCCTTTGCAAATCCCGCTATGCCGGGGACGTTGTGCGTTGCGGGGCGTATTCCCCTTTCGTGCCCGCCGCCGAAGGCTATCGGTTCCAGGCGCACGCGGTTCCTTATGTATAAGGCGCCCACGCCTTTAGGCCCGCCGATTTTGTGCGCGCCTGTCGATATCAGCGCCGCGTTGAGTTGTGCGGCGTTCACTTCTATCTTGCCGTAGCTCTGAACGGCGTCGGTGTGAAGGAGTATTCCCTTTTCCTCCAGAAACGCGCCGATTTCGGCTACCGGCTGAACGGTGCCTATAACGTTGTTTGCGTGCATTATGCTGGCGAATACCGTATCGGGCCTTACCGCCCTTTTCACATTTTCCAAGTGGATGCGGCCGAATTCGTCCACCGGAATGTACGTTACATCGAATCCTTCCTTTTCAAGCCGCCTGAACGATTTCAACACCGATGCGTGTTCGATAACGCTGGTTATTAGATGGTTTCCCTTCCCCTCTTTTTTAAGTTTGCGCGCGCTTCCGAATATCGCAATGTTGTTAGCCTCGGTGCCGCTGCCGGTAAAGACGATCTCGCGCGGCCTTGCGCCCAGGCTTTCGGCAATGACGGCGCGGGAGCGTTCCAGCGATTCCTTCGCTTTAAGGCCGAAGCGGTGAAGGCTGCTGGGATTGCCGAAATCGTTTGAAAATAAAGGCATCATCGCCTCCAGCGCCTCTTCCATAAGCGGAGTGGTCGCGCCGTAATCGAAATAATAGGATAAATTCATACCGTTGTTCCCCGCAAATATAAATTCTATCATTCCCGAAGTAGGACTGACAAGTAATGTAACTGTCCGGTATAATATTCGTTTATGGCTAAACTTGCAGTAAACGTGGACCATGTCGCTACTTTGCGGCAGGCGCGCGGGGTGGATTTTCCCAATCCCGTGACGGCCGCCAAGATCGCCCTTGGCGAGGGCGTTGCCGGCATAACCGTCCACCTGCGCGAGGACAGGCGCCACATACAGGATGAAGACGTGCGCCGCTTGCGCGCGCTGGAAAACTGCAAGCTCAATCTAGAGATGGCCGCATCGGACGAGATAATAGAAATCGCGCTCGATATCGGTCCCGACCAGATAACGCTCGTCCCCGAAAAGCGCGAGGAACTCACCACCGAAGGCGGATTGGACGTTGTGTCGCGCGTTGATTTCTTCAAGGAGCTTTCCAAGAAGTTCGCCGGACGCGGCATAACCGTTTCGCTATTCATAGACCCCGATCCGCCGCAGATAGAGGCCGCGTCCCAGACGATGGCCGAAGCGGTGGAGATAAACACCGGCCGCTTCTGCGAATCGAAAACGGAAAAAGACAAAATGAAAGCCTTAAGGCAGATAAAGGAAGCCGTCGGGCTGGCAAAAGGTTACGGCCTTACCGTCCACGCCGGCCACGGCCTTACCACGCAAAACGTAAGCGAGATCGCATCCATCGCCGGTATAGACGAGCTGAATATAGGCCACAGCATAGTGTCGCAATCCGTTTTTCTGGGATTCGGCAGGGCGGTGTCGTTAATGAAACAGCTGATCGAGCGCGCCGCGCGGCACGCGAGAAGGCATGAAGAAGAGGAAGAATGATAAAGCACATCGTGTTGTTCAAAATGAAAGATGAGTCAACGCCGGATGATATAAAAAAACTTGCCGGCGAACTTGAAAGCCTTAAGGAATCGACCGACGGACTAATGGCCGAATGCGAAGTGGCAAAAGACGTCATGCGCACAGAAAGATCGTACGACCTGTGCCTCTACTCGAAGTTCAAGACGGTAGAGGACGTGAAAAAGTACGGCGATCACCCGAACCACGTTAAGGTTCTGGAAACCGTAAAGGAACTCTGCTCCGCCGCCGTTAAAGTCGATTACCCTGTTGATTAATACGTTGCAGGTATTCTCGATTGAATGTCTATAGATAAAAAGGCCCCTGTTAGTAGCGATATAATTTCAACATAATTATCCGTTGCGCACCCCCAAAGTTAGTGTTACACTCGTTTCCCAGTAAACAACTTAAAGACCTTTTTAAGTGGGTCCGGCGAGGCCCGCAAAAGGAGTTAAAATGCCTCTGACAGAAACCTTTCAAGCAAAAGCCACCCAAGCGGGAATCGGCCGTTGAGTTCCAGCCCCAGTCCGGTAGTAATGACGTCCGAAGATATCAGCCGGACTATCGCCCGCCTCACATACGAGATAATCGAAAAAAATCCAGACCTGTCCGAGGTGGTGATAGTCGGCCTGGTCGCGCGGGGCGACATCCTGGCGCACCGTATTGCGGCAAAAATCAAAGAGATTGCGGGCGCAGACGTTCCCATCGGAAAACTCGATATCACCTTCTACCGCGACGACATTAACCGGAAAGGCCCCAGCTTGAAAGCCGAAAAGACAGAAATCCCGGTAACGATTACCGATAAAACGGTCGTTTTGGTGGACGACGTTCTGTACACCGGAAGGACGATCCGCGCCGCCATAGACGCGCTTATAGATCACGGCAGGCCGGGCAAAATCCAGCTTGCCGCGCTCCTCGACAGGGGCCACCGCGAGCTGCCCATCCGCCCGGACTATGTCGGCAAAAACATACCGACGGCCTATAACGACCGTGTGCAGTTAAAGCTAAAGGAACTCGACGGAGAAGACATCGTTTTGCTGTCCGGCCCGGAAGCCAACCTAGAGGCCAACTTAGAGGATAGTAGCGAAGGTGAGTGAAGACGCCTTCCAGTTCAAGGGCAGGCACCTGCTTAGTATAAACGACCTGACAGTCGACGAAATTATGGGGCTGATCAACACCGCCCACAGGTTCAAGGAGGTTTCGGAGCGCGATATAAAAAAGGTGCCGACCCTAAGGGGTAAAACGGTAGTCAACCTCTTTTACGAGCCGAGTACGCGCACCAGGACGTCTTTCGAGATAGCCGCCAAGCGCCTCAGCGCCGACGCGGTGAACGTTTCCGTATCGACATCCAGCGTATCGAAAGGCGAGACTTTAAAAGATATGATACTCAACATCGCCGCAATGAAGCCGGACAGCCTCATCGTGCGCCATTCATGCCCCGGCGCGGCGCTTTACGCGGCCAAGTATTCCGGGTGCCCCGTGGTAAACGCCGGCGACGGCGCACACGCGCATCCAACGCAGGCTCTCCTTGATCTAATGACGATATATGAAAGAAAAGGCTCGTTCAAAAACCTTAAAGTCGCGATAGTGGGCGATATTCTTCACTCGCGCGTTGCACGCTCCAACATCAGGGCGCTAATGAGCCTTAACGCGGATATAACGGTATGCGGCCCGCCCACCCTTATTCCCAGGGATATCGGCGTCTTCCCGGTAAGCGTAACGCATGACATAAAGGAAGCGGTAAAAGGGGCGGACGTTGTCATGATGCTTCGCGTACAGCTCGAAAGGATGGAGCAGGGGTTCTTTCCCTCGCTGAGGGAGTACTCGGAAAATTTCTGCCTTACGCCGTCTATCGTCGAACTGGCGAAAGATGACGTGATGATAATGCACCCGGGGCCGATTAACCGCGGCGTGGAAATATCTTCCGAGGTCGCCGACGGGCCGTACTCGGTAATCCTCTATCAGGTAACGCATGGCGTGGCTATGCGGATGGCCGTGCTCTACCTCCTTTGCGGGGGCA
>JAZFVB010000139.1:0-3366 GCA_036447515.1 Nitrospinota bacterium | reverse complement strand
AACCCCATCCACCGCCCGGCGCCCAGTTTTGATGAACAGGAGACAACGACAGAGATGCTGGAAACCGGCATTAAGGTCATCGACCTTCTGGAGCCGTACATGAAGGGCGGAAAGACCGGCCTTTTCGGCGGCGCCGGCGTGGGAAAGACCGTTTTGATAATGGAGCTTATACGTAACGTCGCCACGGAGCACGGCGGCTTTTCGGTTTTCGCCGGAGTCGGCGAAAGGACGCGCGAAGGAAACGACCTCTACTGGGAAATGAAGGAGTCGGGCGTTATCGACAAGACCGCCCTCATATTCGGCCAGATGACGGAACCGCCCGGAGCGCGCTCGCGCGTAGGCCTTACCGGCCTTACGGTGGCCGAATACTTCCGCGACGAGGAAGGACAGGACGTTCTTCTATTCATAGACAATATCTTCCGCTTTACACAGGCGGGCTCCGAGGTTAGCGCGTTGCTCGGACGAATGCCATCAGCGGTCGGGTACCAGCCGACGCTGGCCACAGAGATGGGCGTGTTGCAGGAAAGGATAACGTCCACCAAGCGCGGATCGATAACGTCGGTGCAGGCGATATATGTTCCCGCGGACGACCTTACCGATCCCGCGCCTGCCGCGGCGTTTGCGCATCTCGACGCGACGACGGTCCTCAGCCGCCAGATCGTGGAACTGGGCATTTACCCGGCGGTCGATCCGCTGGATTCCACTTCGCGCATTCTCGACCCCGAGATAGTCGGCGAGGAACACTACACCGTGGCGCGAAATACGCAGGTGATCCTGCAAAGGTACAAGGAACTGCAGGACATCATCGCCATACTTGGGATGGAGGAACTTTCCGAAGAAGACAGGCTTACCGTTTTCCGCGCCAGAAAAGTACAGCGTTTCCTGTCACAGCCGTTTTTCGTGGCGGAGCAGTTCACCGGAACGCCCGGAAGATACGTAAGCCTAAAGGACACGATAGAAGGCTTTAAGGCCCTTGTGGGTGGCGAGCTGGACCACATTCCGGAACAGGCGTTTTACATGCAGGGCAACCTTGAGGACGTGCACAAAAAGGCGGATGAAATCAAAAAGACTACCTGATGGCAATTAAAGAAACGTTCCGGCTTGAAATAGTCACGCCCGACCGCAAGGTGGTGGACATAGAGGCAAAATACTTTTCCGCCCCCGGCATGGAGGGGGAGTTCGGCGTCTTACCCGGCCATACGGAGTTTTTCACGATATTAAAGCCCGGCGAGATATTGTACAAGGATTCCTCCGGCGAGCGTCTGTTGGCCGTAAGCTGGGGTTACGTAGAGGTAAAGCCCGAATCGGTTGTCGTCCTGGCGGAGAACGCGGAACCCGCCGAGGAACTCGACGTTGAAAGGGCAAGGAAAAAAATGGATTATTGGGAAAAAGAACTGGCCGCGCTTAAACCTGAAGACAAGAAACAAAAACAGTACCAGGCAAAGTTCGAGCGCGAACAGGCCCGAATCTACGTTGCATCACGCCTGCTGAAAAAATAAACGTTCCCGTTTTCTGATAAAATATTAATAGGATCAGTATCAAATCAGTTCCGTTCGGGCGGAGCAAACCAGCCGAGTTTATATAAAAGGTATCGGGAAGCCGGGTTATGGAAAAAAGGGTTGCGTATTTTGCGCTTTTTCCGGCGGTTATATATTTAATCGCCGCTTTTACGCCCGTTTTTGCGCCTGCTTATGCGGCCGAACTTTCCGGATACACCATCGACAAGATAATTATCATTCGCTCTAACGTCTTCAATCTGGCCAATCCCGAGGAAAACACCGCCATAGGCAGATCCGCCAACAGGCTGCATATCGTCACCGAGGAAAGCTTCATACGGAACGAGCTTCTTTTCAGGGAAGGGGATAATTTCGACCAGAAGGTTTTGGAGGAAAGTGAACGCAACCTCCGAAAGCACGACTTCCTGACAGACGTGAAAATTACGCCGGTTCTGGGCAACAAGCCAAAGACAGTTGATATTATCGTTAGTACGCGCGACCAGTGGTCGCTTTTAATCGGCGGCACATTCGGCGGAACGTCGGAATCCAGCGAATCCGGGCTGGATTTCGGCGAAAAGAACCTTTTTGGAATGGGAAAATCGATTATCTATAAGGGAAGGTACAGGGAAGGCGGGTTCGCGCATTCGTACCGTTTTAAGGACGCTTCGCTTTTTAATACACGCCACCTTTTTGAGGTTGGCTTTGACGACGAGTTTAACGAGAACCGCTATGAAGCGAAGCTTCAAAAGCCGTTTTATTCACTCGATACGAAAAATTCATATGGCGCCGCCTATGAACGCAGGGAACGCAGCGATAAAGATTTAAGTTTCAACCTCGAACGCACCGAACTCTTTTACGGATGGTTGTACAAGTTGGGAGGCGGCGACATTTTGCGCCTTTTTCTTGCATCGTCGATTGGCAATCAGCAGATAATGCGGGGTGGCGGCGGTTACGAGACGGCGCGAGACCGCAAGGTTGTGGCAACCGCGAAGTTCCTTTTCAACCCCACCGCGTATAAAAAGGAGAGGTACATTGAAAAATTCCGCCAGGTCGAGGATATTCCCCTTGGAACCACGTTTACCGTTTCCCTGGGGCCGGTACTTAAGCTCTTGCGGACGGCCAGTACGGAGCTTTCGGCCGAATTTGGGGCAAAGAGGATTTTCAGCGTTGCGGAAAACGATTACTTTTTCACTTCGATAACTTACAGGACGCATGACGACGACTTCAACGACGAGTATGCCGACCTCGAACTGCGTTACTATCTCCGCAGGTTACGTTACCAGACGTTCTTGCTGCACTTGCGGGCGTCGTACCTGGAAAGCGAGGTCAACAGGTTCGAGTTCGGCGGCACGGAGGGAATGCGCGGCTACAATACGGACGAATTCCACGGTAAAAAGCAGTTAATCGTGAATCTTGAAGACAGGATTTATTCGTACAAGTCGATGTTTTCGGGAATTATCGAGCCGGGGTTCGTGCTATTTACCGACTTCGGCAACGCATGGGACGTCCGCACCAGCGACGAGATTCAGAGGCTTAAAGGTTCGTTTGGCGCGGGCCTGCGCATAGCCCTGCTGAAGGCGCCCGGCATCAGCCTGATAAGGGTGGATTATGGCCGCCCGTTCGATCTTTCGCGCGGGCCGGTCATCACCGTCGGAATGGAAGGGTTCTTTTAAGCGGCGTGCTTTCAGATATGACTACGTAGTTGCTTTGGTAACGTAGGCTGTATCTGCCTGCGGTTCCCGTCCCGCATCGGAGTGCGTGATAAACTCCAGCGGGGGACATCTCGCCATATCCCATAGCCCTAACGGGCTATCCACAGGCAAGATTGCCTATGCTACCGCCGTAATTAAGTATGGTGTCCCCTTAATTC
>JAZFVB010000138.1:0-11013 GCA_036447515.1 Nitrospinota bacterium | reverse complement strand
TAACAAAGCCTTCTCTTTCTCCATCCGTGTCGCTTTCATCGTCTTGTAAAAGATCCGATATTTCATTCAGGCCTTTTACTATCTCGTTTAATACCGTCGGCCAATCGTTCAGCGCCATTCATATTTGCCGGTTTTATTGCCACAAACTTTTCTTCGTGCTCAGGCCGCTTTTTTCTTTTTGCCTCTCGAACCCAACACCAGGTTAAAGATGCCGTTAACGGTATCGGTTACGAGAGCGATTCCCCCTTTAAGGGTGTATCCGGCTATCGTTGCGGCTCCGTCAACAACCTGCCCGGCAACCTTGGCCGCTCCCGAGGCAACCGACGCCATTCCGCCAGCGACCTTGTCGGTAACCTGCGATGCCGTTTTTGCCGCCGTTGCAACGGGGCCTTTGGCTCCTTTTCTGGCGCGCTTTCTTGCGGCCTTGGCTCTTCGGCTGGCCTTGGGCATTTTTGCCCTTACTTTCGATGCCGCGCTTTTGGCGCCGCCCGCCACGGTCGATCCTACAGACTTGCCAATGTTCAATACTCCTTTAAAAGCATCGCCCAGCAGAAGTGCTATGCCACTTCCGAGACTATCAACGTGGATGCGGCCGGCTCTGTCCACCGGCCTGTGGGCCTTGGGCTTTTTAGGAGGAGGAGCCGGAGCCTTAGCTTTCACCTTGCTTTTGGCGGCGGCTTTCGTTCCGGTTTTGGCCGCAGCCGGCTTTGCTTTAGGAGCCGCTTTAGGAGCCGCTTTCGGCGCCGCTTTCTTCTTATCTTCTTTCGTAACCATTTCGTTGACGATGTCCGCCAAAGGCCTGGTTGCCTTTTCCGGGGGCGCTTCCCGTGAAGTCTCGGCGGCGATATTTCTATCGACCATCCTCTCTATCGTTTTAGAGCTTTTCTCCTGCTTGGCCAGTGCATCACCCATCGCTAAAGAAGCCGCAGAAGCTTTTCTACCACCATCTTTCCCTTTTTTTTTTGCCACCATAAATACCTCCATTAACGTTTTTGGTCCAGAATATTTATCTTTCTCGTGATCCTCCACCAGCAGGTCGTCCAGCGCGTCTTCTTCCGCCTTGATTTTTTTGCGCGCATAGTCCCGCATAACTGCTTTCTTAACATGGCTAGCCTTGCCGGTTTTGATTTCCTTTTCCGGCGGCTCTTCCTCCAACTCTTCCGGCAACTCTTCGTCGGCGGCCTCGGGCTCCGCCACCTCGGCTTCTGGCTCTTCGGCAACTTCTTCCGGCGGCTCTTCCGGCAACTCTTCGTCGGCGGCCTCGGGCTCCGCCACCTCGGGCTCCGCTACCTCGGCCTCCACTACCTCCTCGGCCTCGGGCTCTTCGTCAGCGGCTTCGGGCTCCACTACCTCGTCTTCGGGCTCGTCGGCAGCTTCTTCCGCAGGTTCTTCCAATGCTTCTTCAACTACAGAAGGTTCGGGTTCCGCAGGTTCGGGCGCTCTCTCAGGCTCTTCATTACGTTCATACAGAAGTTCATCCGGCTCTACCGCGGGCTTTTTTGCCGGTTTCGATACTTCGGTAAATTTGACGGTTCGAGAACTCTTTTCCCACGGGTATTGAAAAGGAGCATGCCCTTTTTTGTTAGCGGCGGAGGCGTGCGTCGTTAAAAGCATCTCGCCACCCGGTACGGAACGCTTGGCCGGGGCGGGACGTTTTTTTGCCTTTTTGTCTATTATGTCCAGCCGGAAAGGAGACTTGCTACCCGAAGGCGAAGCGTCTCCATGCGCATCGGCCTTTCGCTTCGCCCCTTGTTTCTCTTGTTTTAATGGTTCCGGTGAAGAGCCTTTCCCCTCTTTATTTTCCCAGGGAGACCCCCCAAACCTTGAGAGATGTTTTTTTGGACCCGTCATTTCACCTTCTTTTTCATAATTTCCTTTGCAAGGGCCATGTAATCCTCCGCGCCGTGCGCCTTGGGCCGGAAGTCAACAATCGACTTTCCGAAAGCGGGGCTTTCGGCAATCCTTACGTTGCGCCGGATTATGGTTTTGGTTACCTCTTTCGGGTACCGCCTTCTGAGGTGTTCCAGCACCTCGCCTGAAAGGCGTACGCGCTTGTCATGGAGTGTCGGCACAACCATCGAAAGGCGCAGTTTCGGGTTGAGGCGCTTTTTAACGACGTCTATCGTTTCCTCGAGTTTTTTCATACCGATAAGGGCGAAGAACTCGGTTTGAACGGGCACGACCACTTCACTGACGAACGTTAAGGCGTTTATCGTCAAGACGCCTAAGTAAGGCGCGCAGTCGATGAAAATATAGTCGTACTTTCCGGCTATTTCCTTCAGGCCGGTTCTGAGAATCTGCTCCCTGCCGACCTTGTAGCTGAGTTCGAATTCGGCGGCGGAGAGGTCCAGGTGGCTTGGAATCAGGTCGACTCTCGGCATAACGTCCTTTACAAGGACTTCCGAGGCCTTTTTCTGCTCGAGTACGAGGTCGTAAACCGACGCATTCAGATCGACCACGTCGATTCCCGCGTTAAGGCTCAGGTTTGCCTGCGGGTCGAGATCGATAAGCAAGACCTTCTTTTTGAGTTTCCCGAGGCAGGCCGCAAGGTTGAATGCCGTGGTTGTCTTGCCCACCCCGCCTTTCTGATTGACGATAGCTAGAGTTCTCATTACCGCACCACCGTATACATACGTTTGTTTTTACGCTCGACCTCGAGCAGTATCCCCTTTTTCGGATCGATCAGGTTAATTGCGTCGTAAAGCGCCTTGGCGGAATCCACCGGCATCCGGTTGACGGATATGATTATGTCCCTCGGCAAGAGCCCCGCCATCGCCCCTTTAGTTCCGGGCTCAACTTCGATTACCAAAGCCCCCTTCTTCCCGCTCAGCCGTGGGTGGTCTTTTACTATTGCTCCATTTATCGGGTCGGTTTCCAGGCCGATCCACTCGAACTCTTTGGGCACTATTCCCAAAGCGTTTCCTTGTCCGTTTGGCGGCATGGCCAGCCGCTGCAGTGCCGCCACCTGGCTAATCACGGGGGGTCGGTTAACCGGCGCCCCCTTGCCCCTGCCCGGCATCGGCAGCAAAGCAGGCGTTACGCCGGCCGGCTTCATGCCGAGCGTGAGATAGATATCTTGTTTACTGCCGCCCCTGAATATCGAAAGCCTTACCTCGTCCCCTTTCGAATAATTGGCAAGGCGCTCGGCCAGATCATCGGAAGAATAAACCCACCGGCCGTCCATCTTGAAAACGATGTCGCCCGATAAAAGCCCGGCTTTTTCGGAGGGCGAGCCGGTGTAGACGTTGTTTACGAATGCGCCGTATGTAAAGGGCGACTTGAAGTATTTGGCTACTACCCTGTCGATGGGCTGTACGTCCGCGCCCAGCCACAGCCGCAATGTTTCGGCCTTCTGTTTAGTGGCTCCCGTAGCGAGGGCCGCGTTCATTCCGATGGCGCCTCCCGGCCCTATGGCAAACTGGTTGACGTCACCCTGCGTTTGCCCCGGATATTGGCCCGATGGAAGAACCTGATGGCATCCCTCGCAAGGGCCGACATAAGCGTGCGGCAGTTTGGCGTTCGCGGGTATCGGAGGGGCGATATTGGTGGCCGCGTTAACGAAACCGGCCTTTTGCCTGAACGCCGACTTAAGGTTGGGCCTCACGCGCTTCAGGGTGATGACCTCGTCTATAAACTCCCTGGCGTTGTTTGAAGGCACGGCAAAGCCGATCCCCGCAAAAGCGCCTGTGGGCGTGTAGATCGCCGTATTGATGCCGATCACATAGCCGTTTATGTTTACAAGCGGCCCGCCGGAATTGCCCTGATTTATAGCGGCGTCCGTCTGTATGAGGTTGCGGTGCGTAACGCCTTCGATCATCATTGTTTTTCTCATGCTGGAAACGATTCCCTGGCTTACCGTCTGGTCGAGGCCGAAAGGACTTCCAATCGCCAGCACCTGATCGCCAACCGCAATCTGTTCGCTGTCGCCCAGCGCGGCGGGAATAAGTGGCGTATCGGGTTTTATTTTCAGCAACGCAAGGTCAACGGCCTCGCCCAGCCGTATCACTTCGGCGTGGTAGCGTTTCGAGCCTTGCGGGCCGAATACGTTTGCATATACTTCAGTGGCATTTTCCACTACGTGAAAGTTTGTGAGTATGTAGCCGTCGGAACTGAGGATAATGCCGGAGCCGATGCTTTCGACACCGGTGCCGGAAAAGGGATCGGCAAAGCGCATATCCTGCCCGTTCCCCTGCGGCGGGGACGCGCGTCCGGCCATCGGCGAACGCCCCGACCTGGTGGCGCTGATATTAACGACGCTTCGTTTTAAGGCTCCGGCCACAACCGTGAAGGGGCTCCTTGTGGCGACGGTCATAGGTACCTGAAACGGGGCGGTTACCGGTTGCATTCCAGCGGCGTCCAGCGGGGTCGCCGCCTGGGCGTCGGCGGCGCCTCCACCTTGATGCTGCAAGCCGCTGTTTCCGAATCCACGGCCGTTAAGGTAATACTCCATATACCAGTAGCTGCCTATCAGGAGGAAAATCGAAACAAACCCGATTACGTACAGGAATTTCCGTAAATCCTTACCGCAACTAAGGTTCTCTTTTGAATCCATTTCAGCCGATGTACCTTTTTTCTTTAATCTTCGCCGGCGAGTTCTTCGTCGGAAAGGTCGTCTTCTTCCTTATCACGAACGACGGAAACGCCTGCGCCCAGCGCGACCAACCCGAAAAGGATCAGCGCAATCGGAACAAAGCCCCGGAGAAATTCCGCGACCGACCACCACCAGACCGACAGCCCCCATAAACCCACGGCTATTGCAACCAGACCGAAAACAATATTAGGCATATATGCACTCCATGTTTAAAAATTGCCTCCTATATGCGACGTTATATTTTAAACCGGAACCTATTAAAAAATAAAGCACTTTTTTAGTTTTTCTATGTCTGCCAAAGAGCCTGAAATCATGCCGGCGTTTCCTCCGGAACAGCGCCGACAAGCTCCGGCTCTTCGGTAAAATCCGGATTCTCATCGTAATTCGTATCGGCTTCGCCGCCGTGGACTTTCAGGATATATATCGCGTAGCCCATTACCGCAAGGTTTGCGATTCCCGTAAACAAAAAGGGCGCGGGGGGGCCAATCTTGTCGAAAAGAAAACCGCCGACCTGCAGGAAAAAGATAATCCCAAGGCACCCGACGGTATTAAACGCGCCCATCACCGATCCCCTGATATTGTCGGGCGCGAGGTCCAGAGTCAGCGTTTGCGGGGCCAGAAGGCATCCCGCCTGACCCAGTCCCACCAGAATTGCCGGAAAGAGAATCTGCCATCCAAACGGGTTTACTATAAACCCGAAACTCACAAAGCCCGCCCCCGAAACGCAAAGGCCCATCGCAATCGCCGGGACCCTTCCGAACCTATCGATTACGGTGCCCCATGCGGGAATCGATACAAGGGCCGTAAGGCCGATAAGGCCGATAACCATGCCCGCCCTGGCGGCGGCTTCGGCATGGTCGATTGCAAGGAGGTCGGCGAAATATATGAACCAGATCATGAGGAAAAGCCCGATTATGACCATATCGTTCCTGGACGAAAAAGCGGAAAGGAAAGTCAGGCGCAGGCCCTGTTCCTTTTTCAGCAGGCCGACCACCTGCCGCAGGGGAACCTTATTTTCCTTTAATTTTTCCGCCACGTCGATAAGGAGTTTCCTTGCCGCCCACGCGCCCGCAAAGGCGATAACCGCCCCAAGCAAAAGGGTAAAGGTCAAGCCGGCATGTTGCGGTATCTGGACGAGTATGGCGTACGAAAGGGTCGCGCCGAATGCCATCATGAACCCGGCGTTGGCTATCAGCCTGGGCCTGGTTTTCCTACTGGAAAAATCACCCGCCAGCGTGGCTATCTGAGGCCATATGGCCGATGTGCCCAGCGACATCGCCACGCGTATCAGGTAAAAAAACGCCAGCCCCCCGATCCCCAGCCACAGGCCTATAACATTGCTGAAAGGGGCAAGGAGCACCGAGACGCCGGCAAGCAAAAACCCGAATACGATAATGGGAACCCGCCCGTAACGGTCGGACATGTATCCGAGATAGCCGATGAAAAACAGGTCTACTATTTCCGTAATAACCTGAATATTCGCGTTAATAAATCCGGCGTTCTCGCGGGCAATTCCAAGGACATTGCGGAGGTAAAGGGGTTGGATGGCGACAATCAGCGTCATGAAAATCATGCTGAGCGCCGCAGTCAAGTACAGGGAATTCAAATGGTTTTCCCGCACCTTCGTGTGTGGCATTCCTCCTCCTAATCCGAAATAATAACAAAAAGAGCGCTACACCCCCGACATGGCGCAACGCTCTAAAAATATCTTATGTCGTTAATACAATAGGCTTAAAGTCTCTCCGCCCAATCTCCTATAATCGGGAATCTCCATGCCCTGGTCATCAGAACCGAAAGTATCCCTATCAGCGAAAAAAGCACTATCAGAAGGGCGGAAATGCTGAAGAAATATCGGCCGACAACCGGCACATATAGTCCGAAAATGGCCAGAACGCCCCACATCCACAGGAAGAGACCCTGTCTTGCGTGGAAGTTCACGTACTCATCGTCCTTGTTGAGTATCATCGGTACGAGACAAAGTATTCCCAGATAGCTTAAAACCGACAGGAAGCGCGACTTGGCGGTGGCTTCATAGCTTATAATCTGATCCGAGTTCATCTTACCCCCCTCGATCCTTAAGCCGCTTCTTCTTCTAGTTCCATCGACTGTTTGTGCTGGTAATATCCGTAAGCCGCGGCCGCCCCAAGGCCCAACAGGATAACGGGTCCCCATGCTCCAAGGCCTAGCCCCAATCCGAGGCTGAGTCCCTTGCCCGTCCAGATCGTTCCACCGGCCGCCGTTGCTTTGGCCGCAGCAGCCGCAGTGGTTCCGGCGCCAGCCGCGGTTTTGCCCGCTCCGGCAATCGCGCCCTTTGTCGCCAAGCCTTTACCGGCAGTGATAGCCTGAACACCTTCTATTTCAAGGCCTTTCATCGCCATTCCTTTGGTAGCCATTCCCTTGCCAGCCATAAAATCAGCCGCTGCCGCTCCTTCAAATTCCATCATAGCCATAAGAGTGCCTCCTCAAAAAAAAATTATTAGTTTCTTTAAATCAACCTCAATAAAACCCTAAATTCCGTCAATGAACTTTTACTTATCGTTTCTTCTTTTCGGGGTTCATTCTGATTCATTTTGAATTATTAGTCAAGGTAATTGAATTATTAGTCAAGGTAAAAATCATAATTTTAAGATAAGCCAAATATTATAAATCTACGTGTAAAAAATAATTTAATAAAGACCCCCCCCTTACAATATTCGCTGGAATAGATTTACCCACAAGTCAAGAGATATGGCAAAATTCAAACCATTATCTTTTGTCAATACGAAATCAGCTAATTATAATACTTAAGATACGCTTTAGGCATATCAGATTACAATTCTTTTCAAACAATGGGGCTTTTTATCCCGACCCTGCTGACTTTTCCTTAACCGTTTCAAAAAAGTCAATTAGAGCCGGTCTGCCGGGCATGGTGAAATGAAATGTCTAACCGTTTCGGCCATTGCAAATAACCTATTGCCGATTACCGCCTTTTTTGGAGGTGAACGTCTGAATCGCCTCAGTCAGATCTTCGGCGCTTACGGGTTTCGTTAAATAGCTTTCTATGCCCATATCCCTCGCCATTTCCTCGGTAAAGTCGGCATGTCCCGTAATCATGATTATTGGAATGTCCGGGCGTATTTTCCTGATTTCCCGGGCCAGGACGTCGCCCGTCATAAAAGGCATTACGATATCGGTAATAACTATATCGAACTCCAGGCCCCTTCTTTTGAAAACCTCCAGGGCTTCGAAAGATTCGGTCATAGACGTGACGGTGTATCCCAACATTTCGAGCATTTTTTTCATCGAAGCCGCAATAGACTCCTCGTCGTCAACGAGCAATATATGGCTCTTTCCCTTGGCGGCAAGCCGTGCGGAAACGCCTTTGTCCGTGGGCTTTTGTTCGGACGCCGGCATATAGACGTCAAAAACGGTTCCCTTGCCCGGCTCGCTTTTTACCGTTATAGTGCCGCCAAGGTTACCCACAATGCCATGGGCCGTGGAAAGCCCAAGTCCGGTGCCTTCCCCCTTTTCCTTTGTGGTGAAAAAGGGTTCGAAAGCCTTTTCCAAGATTTCGGGCTCCATACCGCGGCCCGTATCTTTTACCGTCAGCTTAAAATAGAATCCGGCCTCAAGGTCGGCAACCGACGCGGCCAATTCTTCATTCACGATTATCGGCCCGGCGGTAACCTCCAGCGTCCCGCCTTTTTCCGACATGGCATGGAAGGAATTCAAACAAAGATTCATAACCAACTGGTTTATTTGCGACGGGTCGGCAACAATCACGCATTGCTCCGTATTTATGTTTTCCTTCAATTTTATGGTCGAAGGCAGCGACAATCTTAGAAAATTAAGTGTTTCCTTGATAAGAAGGTGCGGTTCCAACGAAAAGGCTGTCACCTCGCTCCTGCGGCTGAAGGTAAGAACCTGATCAACGAGGTTTTTGCCCCGGTTAGCCGCCTTAATTATACTTTCCATATCTTTTCGCAGGGGGCTTTCTTCGGAAAGGTTGAATATTGTCGTATCGGCGATGAGAATAATGGGGGTCAGGATGTTGGCGAAATCGTGCGCAATCCCAGCCGCAAGAGTACCGACGGCCTCCATTTTCTGCATATGGACTATCTGTTTTTGGATATCTTCCATAATGATATCTTGCGTAATATCGCGCTGTACCCCCACGTAGCTGATAATTTCTTTGTTGTCGTTGAATATCGGCGAGATAGTGATTTCCTGATGGAAAAGCGTCCCGTCCTTTTTTTTGTTTATTATCCTCCCCTTCCATGTACCGCCCTCTAAAATAGTATTCTGGATATTACTATAAAAGGCCTCGTCGTGTTTGCCGCTTTTAAGTATCGATGTTTTTTGGCCGACTGCTTCCTCGCGGCTGTATCCGGTCATTTCTTCGAATGCGGGATTTACGTACTTGATCCTTGAATCGGAACCGGTGATGATTATCGCGTCCGCCGCGTGATCGATGGCCTTGCCCAGCCGCCTTCTGTCTTCCA
Source organism: Nitrospinota bacterium (assembly GCA_036447515.1). Taxonomy (GTDB): domain Bacteria; phylum Nitrospinota_A; class UBA7883; order JACRGQ01; family JACRGQ01; genus JAZFVB01. Next base: position 1,941 of record JAZFVB010000138.1, on the reverse strand, counting down.
TGGCATGTTTACGTTCTGATATGTCGCGAACGAACGCCAAAAAGGCCTTTCCGCCGCCGTAGTCGATCAGCTTGCTCGTTACCTCTACAGGCATTCTGGCGCCGTTTTTACGCCTGTGTGAAGTCTCGACAGTAATGGTTTCTCCGGCAAGCTGCCGTTCGAAACTTTCCTTCACGGCATCACCGGCTTCTTTAGGGTTTATATCCGATACTTTTAAATCAAGAAGTTCCTCTTTTGTGTACCCAAGCCTCTCGGCGGCGACGGTATTTACGTCGATGAAACGCCCGTCGTCGAGGTCCGCTATAAAAATCGAATCGTTCGCATCTTCGAAAAGATGGCGGTATTTCCGCTCGGACATCTTTATGGCCTCCGCCGCGTGCTTGCGCTCGGTGATGTCTTCAAATACAGTTGCAAAATAACCTTTTTCCGGGCTGTAAGCGGCAATGGAATAGTGCCTCGATAATGGCTCGAAATATATATTGAACTTTTTACTTTCCCGGGTCAAAGCAACCTTGCCGTAAATTTCGATTAAATCAGGATCGACATCTTTTATGCCGGGAATTATTTCCGTAACCTTTTTCCCTATTACTTGTTCCCTTTTCAGTCCGGTCATTTCTTCAAATGCATTGTTAATTTTGAGGAAAACGTAATCGATAGGTTTATTGTTTTCATCGACAATAATTTTATGGAAGGCAAAGCCGTTTGTCATGTTTGAAAAGAGAGAACGGTATTTCTCCTCGCTTTCCACAAGAGCCTCTTCCGCCTTTTTGCGCTCGGTGATATTTTCAGCATGAGAGATATAGTGAATCGGGTTCCCATTCCTGTCGCGCACCACCGATACGCTTACATTGCACCATACTGTATGCCCTTGTTTATGGATGTATCGTTTTATTATCTGGAAAGAATCAATTTCACCTTCTCTCAGCTTGTTTGATTGTTCGAGGTTGATATCAATATCGTCGGGATGGGTTATATCCATATAGTTCATGGATAGCAGTTCCTCATCGGAATAGCCGACCATTTCGCAGAACGCACGATTTGTCTTGAGATACTCATAGTCATGCCCAATAAGGGACATGCCGATAGCGGTATGGTCGAAAGAGTTTCTAAAGCGTTCTTCACTTTCCCTGAGCGCCTCCGCCGCCTGCCTGCGCCCGGCTGAGTATAGGTAAATCATCAAGCATGTCCCTGCAATTACCGCCACCCAAAGACCAAGAAGAATCAGGTATATTCTATACAGCTTTTTAAACTCCCACCTGAGATGTCCATTTATATAATCCCGGGTTGCATTCAAGGCGATCTGAGTTTCGTCAAAAATTATGTCGAAGCGCCGGTCTATTTCCGTGCCGATACCGCGTGCTTCAATGTCCTTGAGGCGTTCCATGCCAACATCGTTAAACCGACTGATTAGGTTTTTCGAGCGATCCAACAGCTTGAAAAACTCCGGATACAGCTCGGCATAAGGGCTTTCGATTAATTTGTCGATCTGTTCGGCCGAGTCATCGAATAGATTCCGGATTTTTTCAACCGTGATAGACTTGTCGCCCGCAATGTGTTCTTCCAGCCGTAAATGGCCGGTGATTAAATCGACTTCGGCTTTGTCCAAATTGGTTGACATAAAATCGTATTCATTGAAAGCATGTTTCAACGTGGAATGGTTGTAGGTCATAAAACCGAGCGCGGTCAGGCCGACTGCGACAACGACCCATATCGCCGGATCGAATCGTGATGATAATTTTAATGTTTTCATGTAATTATACCGCCTACTCGATGCTTTAGCTGTTATTTTACACGCTTAGCTAAAGCGATAACCAAATATTTTTTTTATGTGGTATTTTGGGCATGAAGGTTCTTAATGGAGTTATTTGGTTATCGGGATAATACATTGATGAAAATACTTATTGTCGACGATTACAAGCTGGTGCGTCAAAATATCAGGAG
>JAZFVB010000137.1:0-2922 GCA_036447515.1 Nitrospinota bacterium | reverse complement strand
CTATCGAGCTTGAAGCCCACCTTTTCCGCGGTCCTTTTCATGTTGGTGAAAATAAGCCCCTTGGTGATGTGCTCCCTTTTAACGAGCCACAGTATGGCCGGTATCTTTTCCTCGCGGCTTACGTGGAAGAGCGTCTGCCTTACGTTTTCCACGGTTACCTGATCCGGCTCGATTTCGATTTCCGCGGGATCGGTCATGTATTGCCCGGCCAACCTCCGTATGCGCGCATCAAGCGTAGCGGAAAAAATCATCGTGTGCCTTTTTTCTTTTGGCGGCGCCTTTTTCAGTATGAACCTTACGTCCGGCATGAAGCCCATGTCCATCATCCTGTCAGCTTCGTCGATTATCATGTACCTTACGGTGGACAAGTCGAGTTTTTTACTTTTAATGAAATCGATAAGCCTGCCGGGTGTGGCGACGATTATTTCCACGCCGTCCCTTACGGCCCTTTCCTGCCTGTCGTAACCGACGCCGCCGTACATGGACACCGCCCTGTACGAAATATGCCTGCAAAGGAGCTTCGCCTGTTTTTCCACCTGTACCGCAAGTTCGCGCGTGGGCACGAGAATCAAGACGCGCAGTTTGCCTCCCAGGTCTATCTGCGAAAGCATACGCTGTAGGGAAGTTACAAGAAATACCGCCGTTTTGCCCGTGCCTGTCTGCGCCTGAACGCTTACGTCGCGCCCGGTAAGGCTTTCCGGAAACGTCTGTTCCTGAACGGGCGTACAGCGCTCGTATTTCATATCGGCGATGGCGCGAAGTAACTTTTTATCAAGATTTAATTTTTCAAACTTCATGCTGCCTTTCTTCTATTCCAAAATAAAGATTAACTATAACGTCTGATGTTAAAGACGATTATCGCCGAATATTAACACTATACGGGCGCATTAAGCACTAAATAAGCGCTACTTGAGGTGGCGCTGAGCATGTCTAATTTTCTAATTCGTCATATGCTCGATTCGGCAAACGAGGCTTTAGCCTTCGTCTAAGACAAAAACACCTTTCGCAAAAGCCCGACTTAGATGGGCAGTATTGAAACTATCTACTGTTTAATTCCAGTGAATGTACCGGAATCGGTGTTGCCGTTTGTCCAGACATTTGACCAAGTTCCTTCAACTGAATTTCCTGTAATGGTACCAGTAATTTGGGTGTCTGCGTTGTTTGTCCCTGAGCAAGTTGTGGTTGCGCTGAGTTGTCCGTTGCTCTCATTCCAGGAAACAATGGTCCCGCTGCAACATATCAAACAAGAATTTGTAACGGACTCCGTAAAACCTTCAGGAACTTCAAAAAAATAACTAGAGGTTGAGCTACCACTGGTGAAAGTCATGTTCCATGTATCAGTACTGCCCCCCCCATTAATATTACAACTGCTAAATTGCGGAATCCCGGAATTCCAGGGACTTTTCCTTTTGGAGTATGGGAGCAGGCCTTGAATTGTGAATTTCTTATCACACATCGAAGACGCGGGTGGATGTGAGTAACAGATTTTGTTTGTGATATATTAGACACATGGATAAACCACATAAATATATAGTAGATGAAGCGGGGCAAAAGACGGAAGTGGTCTTGCCGCTTGATGAGTACGAGGAACTTCTTGAAGACCTCCATGACCTTGCCGTTATAGCCGAACGTAAAGGCGAGTCTGCCATCAGCCTTGACCGACTGAAAAATAAGCTTCGCGCTGATGGCCTCATTTGATGTCCTATTTTAGTCGTCCGCGGAACACGACCTGAGAAAGCTGGACCGTCAATATATATCCAAAATTCTTGCCGCGATAGAAAGGCTTTCGGAAAATCCATTTCCTCCCAAAAGCAGGAAACTCAAGGGAGCGGAATCAAGTTATCGTATTCGCATTGGCGACTACAGGGTAATTTATAGGACAAATATCCAAGCCAAAACGGTAACAATTTATCGTGTCAGACACCGCCGGGAATCTTACCGGCGATAAATCCGCATTATCCCGGAACTGTCAATAGTTGCTGTGCCTTCATAGTTTGATATAAAGGGGCTAAATAAATGCTACGTATCGGTTATTATGCGCGCCACCCCCTGAATCTTCCAAAAAGACCGGCCCGCAGGTAGCTGCGCGAGATCATCGCGTAAGAACCTGCGAGGAGGAAAAGCAGATGCGCCCCTCCGGCGGCAAGGGCCGGGGGCAGTTTTCCGCTGTAGCCGAGAGACAATCCCATGGAAAAAATGAACCAGAACAAAAAACCTATAAAGACCGCGGCCGCTATTCCCATAAGGACGCCTTCCGTCCTGCGCGGTTTGAGACCGAACGGCACAGCTATAAAAGCCATGACGACCGTCGTCAGCGGGAATAGGATTTTCGAGTACATGTCCACCACGTAGCGGGTGTCGTCATAACCCGCTTCGCGCACGCGTTTTATGTGCGCGTTGATTTCTTTCAGGCTCATTTCCTGGGGCTTCCTTTGCACCTGCTTCAGATCTTCGAAGTCCATGTCGAAGGCAAAACTTCTTTTGCTGAAAAGATCTTCCTCAAAGCCGCCGTCACGGGGGAACGTCCTTTGTATGCCGTCAAGGAAGACCCACTCGCCCTTTTCTTTGTAGGCCTTCGCGGCGGTTGTAATGGAGGCAAACTTCCGCCATCCGGGCGAGAATTCGATGACGGTTACGCCGTTCAGCGTCCCCGCGGCTGCGTCCATGAGGGCGATGTTCCATATTTTCCCCGTTCCGGTTTTAAGCCAGATAAAATTTCTCCGATCAGCGCTTACGCTCTTGATATTTCTTATATCCTCCCTGAAAATGCGGCTGGATTCGGTCCAAGACGCCGGCATGAGGTATTCAACGTTGAGCATTAAAAGAAAAGATGCGGCCAACGCGGCGCCAAGAACCGGAGCCGATATCCTTAACGCCGAAAATCCGCACGACATAATCACCATAACTTCCCTGCTTCTGGAC
>JAZFVB010000136.1:0-3992 GCA_036447515.1 Nitrospinota bacterium | reverse complement strand
GGTCCGCGAAATAATAAGAACCCCCGAAAATTTCTCGGATATGCCCAATGCGCATCCCGCCATTGCCGGCATGATTAACCTTCGCGGAAAGATTATTCCCGTTATCGATCTGCCGATATGGCTCAATAAGGGCGACCCGGACTTGAAGCGCGAAAGGGTGCTAATAACCGAATTCAACAACGTCACCAACGGTTTCATGGTGCATACGGCTTCGCGTATCCACCGTATTTCATGGGAGAAGGTGGAATCGCCGTCAGGCATTATGAACCGGGCGGAAAAGGAATGCGTGACGGGTCTCTTGAAGTTTGATGACAAAATCATCATGCTCCTGGACTTCGAACGGATTGTGAGCGAAATAAGCCCGGGAATGAGCTTCACGTCAAAAACAATAAGGGCGGAAAAAAAGCGGAACGGAAAGACAGTATTCGTCGTTGAGGACAGCGCGTTCATAAGGCAACAGATGGTAAGTATCCTAAAGGCAGCAGGGTACAGGGTTTTTACGGCCGAAAACGGGCTGGAGGCGTTGAACAAGCTGACAGGCATTGCGGATGACGCCATGAAGAAAAGTATTCCGATAGGGCGTTATCTGAACCTGATCATATCGGACGTGGAGATGCCGAAGATGGACGGACTGCACCTTACGATGAAGCTTAAGGATAACCCCATCCTTAAGGATATCCCTATAGTGGTCTTTTCCTCGATGGTTAACTTGAAAAACAAGAAGAAGTGGGAGTCGCTGGGTGCGGTGGATTTCATTGGAAAGCCCGATATCGAGCGGCTCGTCAACATTATCGACTCGCAGCTTACTTAAAGCCGTTTTGCCTTCAACCAGCATACCGCCGTCGTCCATAGCTGGAATACTCGATAAGGTTAAAACGCCTTTTTACTATTACGACGCGCGAACCGTCCGCTCACGCTATCGCGGCCTGCGCGGCGCTTTGCCGACCGGCTGGAAGATATTTTTCGCGGCGAAGGCCAACCCCAATGTTGCGATACTGGAAATTTATCGAAAGCTCGGCGCAATGGCAGAATGCGCGTCGGCGGGCGAGATCGAAGCCTGCCTAAAGGCGGGGTTTGCCTCCAAAAAGCTGGCGCTCTCCGGGCCCGTAAAGACCGGCGCCGAATTAAGGGCCATTAAAAAGAACCCGCCCTATATCGTTCACGCGGAAACGCCAGAGGAACTTAGCGAGCTTAAAGAACTTAAAACGCCGCTTAACGTCGCGTTGAGGGTGAATCTCGACGTCGGAATAAAAAAAGACGCCGATAACGTAATGATAGGCGGGAGGGAAAAATTCGGTTTTTCGCCCGAAGATATAAAAAAACTCTTAAAAAATTCCGGCGGCCTGAACGTATGCGGGTTCCACATGTACATGGGCACCCAGATACTCTCGTCGACCGTATGGCTTAAGGGCGCGGAAAGATTCCTCGATTGGGTGTTGAAAACGTGCCGCAAAACCGGTTTCAACCCTTCGTACATAAACCTCGGCGGTGGGGCGGGGGCGCCGTATGGGGGAAACGACGGTGAATTCGACCTGCAAAAGTTCAAGACAGGCCTTGCGCGTATCGAAAAGAAGTTTTCAAAAGAGCCCGAGCTTTCGGACGCCGTATTCTATATCGAGCCGGGGCGTTATCTTGCCGCGCCAACGGGCGTTTACGTGATGAAAGTAGTTGCGATAAAAAAAATGCGCGGCGTTAACTTCGCGCTGACCGACGGCGGGATACACCACGCGCTATTCCCCTTTCGCGTCAGCAGGTCTTTCCCCGCGCGGCTCATCAACCGCAAGGGCGGCAAGGGTTTAAAAAAATATATTCTCGGCGGGCCGCTTTGCACCTCGCTGGACCAAAGCGACCTGCCCGTAACGCTTCCGGAGCTTCGGGCCGGAGACGTTATAGGCATCTACCAGTCCGGTTCTTACGGCTATACGGCGGGGATGCACTATTTTTTGAGCCATCCGATGCCGGGTGAGGTCCTTAAAGACGGGACGAATCTCTATCTCATCCGCAAACCTAGCGCGTCGAAACACATTTTTGATTTGCAGACTAAGAAAAGTTTGTAAAAGAACCGGCGTTGCCGTTTTATTCCGCACGGCTCCATTATCAGGTACAATAGATTCAATAAACCAGTAAGCATTTAACCTCAGTAGCATATAAGGGGAACTAGCCATGAGTTTTCCGTTCCTACTAAATAAGTATTTCGCAAAGAAATTATTCGCCGCGCTTGCGGGGCTTTTCTGCCTCGGAGTTTTTGCGGTGTCGGCGGCATCGGCGGCGTCTGTGGCAGGGGCGCAGGACGGCCCGAACGTAATAACGATTACGCAGACGCCCTGCCAATTCATTGAAACCGAGCGCGAGCTTTTAAAAAATCCTCCGGGAAGCTACGAGGGGTGCAAGAAGTTCAACGAACAAACGAAGGGTTCGCGCCCGATCATTCCGATGAAGCTAAAACCCGGCAAATACATATTCCGCGTGACAAACAAAAACGTCCCGTACGATCTCGGTTTCTGGCTCCGCGGCAAGGGGCTGAAACGCGCAATCCTCCCCTCCGTATCGGGCGGGTCGATCCCGATTGGAGGAACAAAAGACTTTGCGATCACCCTCGTGAAGGGGAAATACCTATTCAGTTGTCCGCTTAATCCAACGCCCGACTATCCGATTACCGTGGAGGACTGACGCTATATTGAGCGGTCACTTTTTAGGCATTTAAGAAATCGATATTTGGAGCCGGTTTATTTTCCGTTCAACAGCGGATGTCCCAGTTCCTCGCGCCATTCCACGTAACCGCGGGCGCACTTTCCCGACAGTTTCCTTACGCGCGCGATATAGTGCGTGCGTTCGGCAACGCTTATCGCGCCGCGCGCGTCGAGCATGTTGAACGTATGCGAGCACTTAAGGACGATGTTGTACGCCGGTAAAATAAGTTCGGCCTCCAGCAGCCTGTTGGCTTCGGTTTCAAATTTATCGAAAAGGTCGGCGTTGAATTTCGGATCGGACACCTCGAAGTTATACGTCGAGAACTGTTTCTCGTCGGGCTGGAATATCTCGCCGTAGGTTACCGTGTCGTTCCACTTGAGGTCGTAAACCGATTCGACGTTTTGCAGGTACATCGCGATCCGCTCCAGCCCGTAGGTGAGTTCCGCCGAAACGGGCTTTAAATCGATGCCGCCCACCTGCTGGAAATAGGTAAATTGTGTTATCTCCATTCCGTCGAGCCAGATTTCCCAGCCGAGGCCCCATGCGCCGAGCGTCGGTGATTCCCAGTCGTCCTCTACAAAGCGGACGTCGTGAGCCTTCAGGTCGAGGCCTAGCTGCGTCAGCGAATCGAGGTATTGGTCCTGTACGTCGTCGGGGGATGGTTTCAGTATTACCTGAAACTGGTAATAGTGTTGTAAGCGGTTGGGGTTCTCCCCGTACCTCCCGTCGGTTGGGCGGCGGCTGGGTTGCACGTACGCGGTGTTCCACGGCTCGGGGCCGAGTACCCGCAAAAAGGTGGCGGGGTGGAACGTCCCCGCGCCGACTTCGGTATCGATGGGCTGCAATATGATGCATCCGCGCTTAGCCCAGTAACGCTCCAGCGAGAAGATAATGTCCTGTAAATTCATCGGAACACATTATATGCGCAACTTGGGCGTCAACCAACAATTATGGAGCGCCCAACCGCAACGTATGAAAGGTTCATCCGGCCGTCAGGGCGGTTTCCCTTTTGCGCCGGAAGAATGTGCGCGCGGCCAGATGAATAAGAGGGGGATTGAACTTGCACGCCATTCGGCAGAAGCGTACCCCGGAAATCAGGCGGCGATTTTGATGTACGCACTTTTCGCAAAAGAGCGGTAACGGATCGTTCCTCATTTTACTGCTCCTTCCAAACATATTGCTGAAAAAGTCCATCCGGGACTTTTTCTGCTGCGGCTTGGCCGAAATGAATTCGTCCGAGCCTTTCAAATTGCTTGGCTTTCAGCCTACGCAATTTGGGCAATCCGTCCATGGATTGCCTA
>JAZFVB010000135.1:0-3373 GCA_036447515.1 Nitrospinota bacterium | reverse complement strand
TTGTTGCGAGCATAAAGGGAAATAACGATGTTGGAAATAGCCAAAAAAAAATTCAACAGCCGCCTCTTCGTCGGAAGCGGAAAGTTCTCCTCAAACGAGGCCATGCGCGACGCCATAATAGCATCAGGCACGGAGCTGGCCACCGTATCGCTAAGGCGCGTCGAGCTTAAAGGCAAATCGAAGGGAATAATCGACTTTATACCCAAAAATGTGAACTTATTGCCGAACACCTCCGGCGCAAGGAACGCCGACGAGGCCGTACGCATCGCCCGCATATGCAAAATCGCCGGCGGCACAAACTGGGTAAAGCTGGAAGTGATACCCGATCCCGTTTACCTTTTGCCCGATCCGGTGGAAACATTAAAGGCCGCCGAGGTTTTGGTGAAAGAGGGTTTTGTTGTAATGCCGTACATAAACGCCGACCCGATGCTTGCCAAGCGGTGTGAAGAAGTTGGATGCGCAACCGTCATGCCGCTAGGCTCTCCCATCGGCACCAACAAGGGGATTGAGACACTTGAAATGGTAAAGATCATCATCGACATTTGCAGCGTGCCAATTGTTGTTGACGCGGGGATAGGAAAACCATCCGACGCCGCACTTGCAATGGAAACTGGCGCGGACGCCGTGCTGGTGAATACGGCCATCGCAGTCGCGGGCGATCCGGCAAAAATGGCCGACGCCTTCAGGATGGCGGTTATCGCCGGGCGCGCGGCGTATGAGTCCGGCCTTGGCGACGTAAAGGACAAGGCCGATGCGTCGAGTCCGCTTACCGGGTTTTTGGGAAGTTAAAGGAAGGCCGAATGTCATTTGCGGTTAACGAAGATTCTTTAACCTTCTATAATGAAACCGGCGCGCGTGATACCGGCGCATACGAAGCGTTAACAAAGGAGCGCATCGGTATCGAGGATTTCGCGGCGATTCTTTTCCATAATAAAAACGACGACGCCTTTGCGGAAAAACTTGCCGCGCGCGCAAGGGAAATTACAACAACGCGCTTCGGGCTCGTTAAAGGCCTCTACATCCCGCTTTACCTTTCGAGTTCGTGCCACAACGTATGCACTTACTGCGGCTTCAGCGTTGCAAACAAGGTGAAGCGCAAGACGCTTAACGGCGAGGAAATCAAAAAGGAACTCCATGAAGTATATGAAAAAAAATTTCGCAATGTACTTCTTGTTTCGGGCGAACTGAACGAATTTAAAAATATAAACTATCTCGCCGGTGCGGTAGCCGCCGCAAAGGACGCGGGTTTCCATTCAATCGCCGTAGAGATAGGCGCGTTGGACACAAGCTCCGCGCGGGCAGTCGCCGAAGCGGGCGCGAACTCGTTCGTCCTGTACCAGGAAACGTACCATCCCGAAACTTACCGCAAGGTTCACATTAAGGGAATGAAATCCGACTACGCTTTCCGGCTCGCGGGCGCCGAAAGGGCGATTGGTTCCGGCTTCAAGCAGGTAACGGTAGGTTTTCTTGTTGGCCTCCATGATCCGTTGTACGAATCGCTTGCCCTTCACCAGCACTTGCATTACCTGAAGAAAAAATTCTGGCATGTCGAGTTTTCGGTTTCTTTCCCGCGTCTTAGCGGCGCGATGGGCGTAAACGGCGGGTTCCGGCGGGTTGACGACAAAACGTACGCGCGGATGCTTATGGCTTTCCGCATTGTGTTCCCGGAAGTTGCCATAAACCTCTCCACGCGCGAAACGCCCGCCTTCCGCGACGGCATGGCAAACATCTGCGTGACGCACTTGAGCGTGGAATCCAAAACAGTCCCCGGCGGATATGCATCCAAAGAAACCGATTTGTTGGAGCAGTTCGCAGTGCACGATTCGAGGAGCCTAGATGAAATGACGAAATCGCTTAACCGAATCGGTTACGACGTTCACTTCAAGGACTGGGAGATGGAGCTTAACACGTTATGAGCGACACGATAAAACTGACGATTAACGGCGAGATGCAATCGTTTGACGAGCAACTTACCGTATCCGAACTTCTGCAACGCCTTGAGCTTATCGAAAAAAACCTTTTTGTCGAATACAACAAGGAACCTCTCCATCGGGATATGTATAACGAAACGCGCATACAAAGCGGCGACAACATAGAAATCGTGATGATGATGGCGGGCGGATGAAGGTGACGAAAGTTTTAAACGAAACGGCGGCCTGCCCTGTAAACGCTAACGGGTTCGGATACAACGGAGCCGCACTTAATTTACCAGCCTTTCCCTCGCTAGAAACTTCCGGCGTTTCCCTTTACCCGATTGTCGACTCCGCCCAATGGGTAAGGAGACTGGCCCCGCTCGGCATAAATATAATTCAGTTAAGAATAAAAGAAGCGACAGGAAAAGAACTTGAAAAAGAAATCGCCGAATCTGTCGAAGCGTCGAAAAAAAATAACGTCAACCTTTTTGTAAACGACTTTTGGAAACTCGCCGCAAAGCACGGCGCATATGGCGTGCATCTGGGGCAAGGCGATCTTATCGGCGCGGACATTCCTTTAATAAGGGAATCCGGATTACGCCTCGGCGTAAGCACTCACTGTTACCACGAAGCCGAGGTCGCGGCAAATCTAAAACCTTCGTACGTCGCGTTCGGGCCGGTGTTTGAGACGAAACTGAAAAAAATGCCTTTCCCGCCGCAAGGTGTCGGAAGGTTAAAAGAATGGAAAAAGATGTTCGATTGCCCGCTCGTCGCCATCGGCGGTATAACTTTGGAAGACGCGAAAGAGGTAATGACCGCGCGGCCCGATCTTATATCGGTAGTGCGCGACATAACATTAGCCGCCGACACGGAAGGGCGTGTTGAAATGTGGCTAAAACTTTTGGAATCAATTTACGCTGGAAAGTAACTAAAAAGGAGAAAGAAATGTCCACACAATTAACGGCGGCGATGGCGGGAAAGATCACGCCGCAAATGGAGACCGTTGCCCACGACGAAAAGCTTTCGCCGGAAGAACTGCGCGTCCTTGTTGAACAAGGCAAGGTCGTAATACCGTACAACAAACGGCGCAACTTCCGTCCAATCGGCATCGGAAAAAGGATGAGCACCAAAACCAACGCGAACCTCGGCACGTCCGCCGACGAGATGAGTTTGGAAAACGAAATAGAAAAGATGCACGCCGCAATCGACGCGGGCGCGACAACGATAATGGACCTATCCACAGGCGGCGACATACACGGCATACGCAAAACGCTTATAGAAAAATCGACCGTACCCGTCGGCACCGTGCCGATCTATCAGGTAATCTGCGAAAACTTCAATAACGGAAGCTCCGGCGCATCCACCCTTAAAAACATCACCGGCGAAAAGATGTTTGACGTAATCGAACAGCAGGCGAAAGACGGCGTCGATTTCATCACCGTCCACAGCGGCGTAACGCG
>JAZFVB010000134.1:0-3256 GCA_036447515.1 Nitrospinota bacterium | reverse complement strand
TCGGCAAGGACGCATCATGACCGAACCGTACCTGTTTATCCACATACCCGGAATGGAAAACTCCCCGCACGTCGTATATACGTGGGTTATCATGATTTTTCTCGCAATTCTTACTTTTACGGTCCGCGGCGCGCTGCACATTGTCCCTTCCGGCGCTCATAACGTCGTTGAAGTTGTCGTTTCGGGGCTTGCCGATTTCATGGATACGACAATCGGCCACGGCGGGAGGCGTTTTTTGCCCCTTGTCGGCACCCTTGCTTTCTTTATCCTTATCAGCAACCTGCTGGGCCTCGTACCCGGCTTCTCTTCGCCGACGGCAAACCTTAATACAAACTTTGCAATGGCCCTCACCGTTTTTGTGGTTTACAACTTTGCGGGAATACGGAAGAAGGGGCTTGTAAATTACATAAAGCATTTCGCCGGTCCGTTGTGGTGGCTGGCCCCGCTGATGTTCCCGGTTGAAGTAATCAGCCACATCGCAAGACCGATCACCTTGGCCGTCCGTCTTTTTGGAAACGTCAGGGGCGATGAAATGGTAATATTAGTGCTGTTATTCCTGGTTCCTTTGCTGTTGCCGATTCCGATGATGGCTCTTACAGTATTTTTCAGTCTTTTACAGACGTTTGTCTTTATACTTTTAACGATGGTTTATCTGGCGTTAGCGCTTCAGGATGATCATTAATCACGTAATTAATAAAACTTAAAAAAAGGGGATCTCAACGATGAAAAAGCTGGCAGTATTCATTTTGGCAATTATCGGCGTAATGCTCTTGGCTCCGGCGGCGTTTGCGGCCGAAGGCGGAGGAGGGCCCGCATCGGGCGCCCTTACTTACATGGCGCTTGGAAGCGTGGTGGGGCTTGGCCTTGCGGCGCTGGGCGGCGCCATAGGCATGGGCAACGCAATTGCCGCCGCACTTACCAGCATGGCCCGAAACCCCGGCGTCTATCAAAAAATCTTTACAAACTTCCTCATCGGTATGGCGCTGATTGAATCGCTGGTTATTTATACGCTCGTTGTCGTACTTATCCTCCTGTACGCCAACCCGTTACTGTAATATTATAAGTTAGTGGAAAGAACCAGGCGGCTGGAGGCTTAACCTTCAGCCGTTTTAATTTAACCGGTATTTATCCAAAAGAGGCCGAAAACGCTTAAGGTTATTGCTTTCATAAAACAGGTTCCGGATACCCGTTCGAAAGCGGGCGTTAACCCGGACGGAACTATAGACAGGGCGCGCGCCAAACGGATGGTGAATACATTCGACCGTTACGCCCTCCAAAAAGCCATGGAAATAAAAAGGGCCCACGGCGCAGAGGTAACATGCGTAACGATGGGCCCGCCGCCGGCAATGGAAGTTCTGGTGGAAGCGCTTGAATGGGGAGCGGATTACGGCGTTCTCCTTACCGATAAGCGCCTGGCCGCCAGCGATACCCTGGCAACGGCCTACGCGTTGCACATGGTTGTAAGGCACCTGGGTGACTTCGATATCCTCCTTACAGGCCTGCAAACAACCGACGGAGATACGGCTCAGGTCGGCCCACAGATGGCTGAAAGGTTGAACATACCGCAGATTACATACTGCGAAGAGCTTTCTATCAGCGGTAAAACGCTCACGGCAAAGCGCGTCATTGAAGGCGGCATTCAGGAAGTGCGGACAGATATGCCGCTTTTGATTACGGTGGCGAACAGTGCGACGCCTCTTGCCCCAAAAGGGTTTTCGGACGTCGCAATGGTAAAGGAGTTCATGCGCAAATCGTGGAAGCGCGAAAAACGCCTCGCAACCGTCAAGCTCGACCAGATAGGCGCGGACGCGAAACGCACGGGCCTTGTGGGAAGCCCAACGGTGGTAGGCAAGACATGGAAGATAGGCGAAATCGGCGGAAGCTGCAAGATATTCCGGGGTGAAACCCTGCGGCGCGACGTCGAGCAACTGGTCGAAAGCCTGCTAAACGACGAAACAGGCGTGGAAGGGCTTTTGACATGAAGGTGTTCGGCTAATGGAAGGCGGCAGGAACGTTATTGTAGTTGCCGAACAGTTACAAGGCGGCCTTCAGTCGATTACTTTCGAACTCCTTGGCGCCGCCCGCGGGCTGGCGGAAAAGCTGAACACGGGTGTTTCCGCATTCCTGCTGGGGCACAACGTCGGCGGACTTACAGAAAAGATATTCCACTACGGAGCTGACGAGATTTATCTCGTTGACGACCCGGAACTGGAGGAATACACGACCCTTACATACAGGCGCGCCATCCTTGCCGTACTGGATCATCTGGCTGAGGCGCCGCCGATAATTTTGATGGGCGCCACAACTACCGGCCGCGACCTTGCGCCAAGGATAGCCGCCCACCTGGAGACGGGCCTGACCGCGGACTGCACCGAACTTGATATAGGTGATTACACACACAAGGGCAAGGCCGATCCCACAAAAACGGGAACGTACGGCAACATCCTTTACGCCATTCGGCCCAGTTTCGGCGAAAGCCTCAAGGCGAGAATTCTTGGGCCGTGGAAAAAACCCCAGATGGCAACCGCGCGCATTGGAGTGATGCTTAAACTTGCCGAAGACAAATCGAAAAAAGGCGAAGTGTGCAACGTGCCGGTAAAGTTCGAGCCGGAAGATAAAAGGATAACGGTATTAAAGACAGTGCGCGATCTTTCATCAACGGTCAACCTTGTCGAGGCAAAGGTAGTGGTAACCGGCGGGTACGGCCTTGGAAATGCCGAAGGGTTTGAAGTGGTGCGCGAGCTTTGCTCTGTATTCAAGGACGCGGTAGTAGGCGCAAGCAGGCGCACCGTGGATGCGGGATGGATTCCTTACGCGCACCAGGTGGGGCAGACAGGCAAGGCGGTGCGTCCCGACCTATACATCGCGTTGGGCGTTTCGGGCGCCATACAGCACCGCGTCGGGATGTCCAACTCCAAGACGATCATTGCGGTTAACAAGGACCCCGACGCGCCGATATTCAAGTTCGCGCACTACGGAATAGTCGGCGACCTCTACGCAGTGGCCCCGATTTTGAAAAAAACCCTTATGGAACAGATAAAAGTTAAGTGATGCAGGAAAGACTGAAAAAAATAGAATACGACGTCCTTATCGTGGGCGGCGGGACTTCGTCCCTTTCGGCGGCGCACCGGCTTGTGGACCTTGCGATTGAAAACGAAACGCCTTTAAAGCTTGCGATTCTGGAAAAGGGCAAGGAGTTCGGCTCACACCCGTTTAGCGGGGCCGCCACCAATCCGCGATCTATTAAAAAACTTTT
>JAZFVB010000133.1:0-2287 GCA_036447515.1 Nitrospinota bacterium | reverse complement strand
AATACCGAAAACGACGAACTTGTAAAAAGGAGCAACGGCACCGATCTTTGGTTTCACGTAAGGGATTTCCCCGGCTCGCACGTTGTTCTGCGCATGGCGAAAAAGGCGGATATTCCCGCCGACGCTCTAAAAGAAGCCGCCCGGCTTGCGTTAAAACACTCATCCCGCGCTAAGGATAAAAAGGCCGTCGTTATCTACACCCACGTCAAAAATATAAAAAAGCCCAAAGGCGCCGCGCCGGGCAAGGTCATCGTTACGCGCGAAAAGACCATCCACGTTCGTTTGGAGTAGAATTGAAAAATGGCTAACGGGGGATCGTCGAAATGAAAAGGGGTTTTAACGTAAATGAACTGCAAGAAGAGTTCGGCTGTTGCGCGGCGACGGTCGGAAACTTCGATGGCCTCCACCTCGGCCACCGCAGGATACTCGCCCGCGTCAAGGAAAAATCGGAAAAAACGGAATGTCCCTGCGTGCTTATAACGTTCGAGCCACCTCCCGCAAGCGTGATTCATCCTGAACTCAACGTGCCGCGCCTTACGACGCTTGAAAAAAAACTCGACCTTATCGAGGAATGCGGGATTGACGCGGTACTGGCGCTGGAATTCACGCCTGAGTTTGCAAAAAAGACCCACAAGGATTTCGTCAGGGAAGTTCTTTTGCCGTTAAGGGTACGGGAGCTTTACGTGGGGCACGATTTCCATTTCGGCGCGGGAAGGCACGGCAACGTGGATGCGCTCGCCCAGGAAGGGAAAAAACACGGATTCGGCGTTTATGAAATCGAGGAAGTATATGAAGAAGGCGAACCGGTAAGGAGCACCGCCATACGCGCGCTGTTGAAAAAAGGCGACGTGGAAAAGGCCGCGCGCCTATTAGGCAGGCCGTATTCGATAGGCGGCGCCGTTGTAAGAGGCGCGGGGAGAGGCAAACCGATCGGGTTTCCCACCTGCAACATCGAACAACCGCCCGAGGCCGTACCTGGCCCCGGCATTTACGCCACAAGGACGAAACTGCGCGGAAAGTTATACGACTCGGCCTCGCACGTTGGCTCGGTTCCTACATTCGATGTCGAAAAACCGTCCATAGAATCGTACATACTCGATTTCAGTCAAGACATTGAAGGGCAGGAAATAGAAATTCATTTTTACAAGAAACTCCGGGACATCGTGAAATTCGATTCCGCCGAATCGCTTGCGAGGCAGATTAAAGCGGACGTCGAGGCAACGCGGGAAATCCTGCGCTGGACCGCATGAAAAAAGTTTCCTACTCCCTTTACATCGGGATTGCGGTATCGCTTGCGTTCGTCGCGTACGCCGTAACGCAGATGGATTTACTAAAGGCGTTGCATTCCATGCTTGAAATAAATCCCGCGTGGATTGTGCCCTTTATCGTTGCAAGCTTCTTTTCGTTTTATTTCCGCGCTCTAAGATGGTGGTACATAATCGAGCCGACAAAAAAGATACCCGTAAAAAACCTCTTTCCCGCGCTGGCGATAGGCTTTATGGGAAACATGATATTTCCGATGCGCTTAGGCGAGTTCATCCGCGCCTACGTTATCGCAAAAAAGGAGAGGATTTCAGCCAGCGGCGCGTTTGCGACTATTGTCGTCGAACGCGTTTTCGACGTGCTGGCAACGGTCGTCCTCCTGCTCATTGTCATGCTGATCGCGTCTCCGCAGCAAATAACGCCCGATACATGGGAAAAGCTAAAGGGGGTTGGCGCGGTTTTCGCCGCGATAATGATAATCGCGTTTGCGGCGTTCTACTTCCTTGCGGACGGAGACAACGCGCTGAACAGGCTGTTTCTTAAACTAATTAACCTCCTGCCGGAAAAGGCGGCGCATAAAGGCGCCGAGCTTTTCGAATCGTTTTGTAGCGGCCTTCAGGTCGTTACAAAGGGAGGGCATATAATAGCAACGCTTGGGTACTCGGCGCTGGTCTGGGTTTCCATAGTGGCCTCTTACCTCTTCTTCCTGCCTATGGTTGGATTGCCGATTTCGGTCGAGATGGCGTGTGTGGTTACCTTATTCGTCATCTTTGGAGTGGTGTTTCCTTCATCGCCGGGTTTTGTGTGGCCGGTCCACGCCGACGTCGTGCTTGCCATCGGTTTTTACGGGGTAGATGCTGGCGAGGCGCTTGGTATGGCGATTGTCATACACCTCCTGATCTTCATGTACACCGTTTTGCAGGGCCTTTTCTTCCTGTGGAGCGAAAAGATGACCCTATCCGAAATCAGCCACAGCGCCGATTAATGACCTTCCTTCTTAAGCTCCTCGATCAGTTTTTTCTGG
>JAZFVB010000132.1:0-2659 GCA_036447515.1 Nitrospinota bacterium | reverse complement strand
CCAGCATTTGGTTGAATACTTTCCGCCCCTTGCCGACTTTTACCAGAATGAAGTTCGCCTCGGTAGGCAGGAACTTGATATCGTTGCCCGCAAGTTCGGTGTAAAGGTATTTCTTGCCCATGTTGTTTGCCTTGCGCGATTTTTCAAGATGCTCTTTATCGCCGAGCGCCGCCGCCGCCGCCTCCTGCGCGACCGTGTTCACGTTGAAAGGCTGGCGCAGCCTGTTCAAATACTTCATCAGTTTGCCGTCGCCCACCCCGTAACCTATGCGAAGGCCCGCAAGCCCATAGGCTTTTGAAAAGGTGCGCAACGTAACGATGTTCGGGAAATCGGCGCGCAGTTTCAGCGTATCGGGATAGTCCCGCGCCGACGCGTATTCGTAATACGCCTCGTCCATAACGACGGGTATTTCCGGTATCGACTTTAAAAAATTCTTCAGGCTTTGCTCGTTGCAGTAGCTGCCGGTCGGGTTGTTCGGATTGGCTACAAAAACAATCCTCGTTTTTTTGTTAATAAGGCTTGCCATTTTACCGAGGTCGTGCCCGTATTCCATAGCCGGCGCTTCCAGCGTCTCGGCGCCCGCTCCCTGCGCTATCAGCCTGTAAACCAAAAAGGCGTGTTCCGATACCACGATGTTTTCGCCCGGGCGCACGAGTGTGCGGATTAAAAGCTCTATTATCTCGTTGGAGCCGTTGCCGAATATCAGCTCGCTTGTATCGACGCCGAGCTTTTTAAGCATTTTTTCGCGCAGGTAATAACAGTCGCCTTCGGGATAATAGTTCACCTTCTTCGCGGCCTTTTCAATCGCCCTCATAGCGGCGGGAGAAGGCCCCAGCGGATTTTCGTTGGAAGCCATTTTTAACGATTTGCGTATGCCCAGTTCGCGCTCCACTTCCTCCACCGGTTTTCCGGGCTCGTACTGCTTGAGGTCGCGGACGTAGCGCGGCACGAATTTATCAAGCATCTCTTCCATCTTCATTTCAACTTTCCTTGGGGTACGACCCCAATACCTTCATCATTTCGGTCTGTCGCGCGATCATCTTTAGCGCCGTGCCCACTTTTTTGTCATCGCGGTGCCCCTCGAAATCTATGTAAAAGAGGTATGCCCACGTGGCGCGCGGCATGGGGCGCGATACTATCTTCGTAAGGTTGAGGTTCTTCGCCTTGAATATCCCCAACAGCCTGTAAAGTTCGCCCGCCCGGTTTTTCAAAGTCGCCACTATCGACGTCTTGTCCTTTCCGCTTCTCTTGGCCATCTGGTACGAAACGATTATGAACCGCGTGAAATTGTTCGGATAATCCTCCACCCGCCTTTTAAGGACGTTAAGGCCGTAGTTCTTCGCCGCCGTTAGGCTCGAAAGCGCCGCGGAATTTTTGGTCTTCGCCGCCTTCTCGGCCGCCGCCGCGGTGCTGAACGTCTCGATTACCGGCACGCCCGGCAGGGCCCGCTCCAAAAATTTCCTGCATTGTCCCAGCGGCTGCGGATGCGAATAGAGCTTTTTTATGGCGGACAGCTTTTTCGATTTCGACACGAGGTTGTGGTGTATCTGAAGGGTCTTTTCCCCGTAGATGTTCAGGGGCGAATCTTTTATGAAATTAAGCGAAGGGTTTACGCTTCCTTCCACCGAATTTTCGATGGGCAACACGCCGAAGTCGGCAAGCCCCTTTTCCACTTCCCTGAACACCGCCTCGATACCGGGCGCCGGGACGTAACCGCACGAACGGCCGAACACCTTGACGGCCGCTTCCTGCGCGAACGTGCCCTCCGGCCCGAGATAGGCCACGCTCATTTCCTTTTCGGTGGTGCGTATGGCCGATATGATCTCGCGGAAAATATTTTCAAGCGATTTTTCGGGGATGTTTTTGTTTACCTTTTTGAGTTTGGCCAGTATCGATTTTTCGCGGATCGGATCAAACACGTTATTGCCCGCTTTTTTCTTCACCCGCCAGATATCGGACGCAATTTCGACGCGCTTGTTCAAAAGCTCGACGATCTGCCTGTCGAGCCCGTCTATCTTTTTGCGGTATGCGCTAATGTCTTTCAAAACGTAATTTCTCACTCCCATTAAAGTTAGCCTTTAAGTCTATTTAATATAAAAGACCGTTTCAACTTTTAATCCACTTTTTAATCTTTCCCTTTCTACACGGGTTAGTGGGTTGAAAATCGCAACTATTACGGCTATGCTTTTAGGGCTAATTCTAAATGGGGGAATTTTGAATATTTTTAACAGGTTCAGGCTTGATATGCGGCGGCGCAGGGAAACACTGCCCGCAAAGAAGGAATTCAGGCAGGCGGCGGTAGCCTATTTCTTCATAAAGCTTGCGATCATCTTCCTTGTTTACGATTACGTCTCATGCGCGGGGTGCCAGGATACCCAATTCATAAGGCATGCCGTACACCTTGTCCTTTTCACCCATTTCATATGGGCGGGTATGAGAATAACCTCCACCGTAATCGGCGCGATTTGCGTCGTGCGGGGAACCGCGTACATGATAAATTTCTTTTTCAATACCGGCTACTTACTGAACCTGCCGGTTACCGGCTCCAGCCTCATCCTCCTGCACGAAAACGGCGCGGGGAACTGGGTCTTCGTTGTGAACGCGCTTTTGATGTACGCCATTTCCGCCATGGTATTCAGGGCCGTTAAAGCGGCGAGGA
>JAZFVB010000131.1:0-6414 GCA_036447515.1 Nitrospinota bacterium | reverse complement strand
GATCAAGCCGTCCATCATGCGCACGGAGATTTTTTTATTTTCGGTATCGATGGAGAGGACTACGTCTTTTATAACGGGCAACAAAACTTCGCCGCCGTCCGGCAGTTCGATTTCCCACACGTCGTTCGCGCCGGTGGGGAGCACTTTTTTCACGACGCCGATCTCAACGCCGTCCTCGCCAATAACCGAACAGCCGATCACGTCCTGATGGAGGTATTCACCTTCCTCTAACGGTTCAAGGCAGGAGCGTTCGACCAAGAGTTCCCAGTGCGTGAACTTTTTCGCTTCTTCGGGAGAGTTGATTCCTTCGGGACGGATAATCCAGAACCCCTGCGCCTGTCGAGCTTCGGCGATTTTTATATTTACGGAGTCGCTATGGGAATCCTTCGGTGGAACGGCAACGCCTTCCTTTAACGATTCCGGTTTAAGGTTTTCCGAAAGGTACGGGTCGAACCTGATCTCGCCTTGAACCCCGAACGGTTTTAGAAATTTTCCGCAGGCAATTTTTTTTTCCGCCAAACTACTCCAGTATTTCCAGCACGGCCCTTTTATTTTCCTTGGTCGCGGCGGCGCTCAGAAGCGTCCGCATGGCACGCGCTGTGCGGCCCTGCTTTCCTATGACCTTGCCGAGATCGCTGGTTTCGACTTTAAGTTCCAATATCGTCGTCTTTTCGCCGAATACCTCGTTAACGGACACTGCGTCGGGATTATCGACAAGAACCTTGGCGATTGTTTCAATGAGTTCTTTCATCTTGAACCTCCTTGAGCGTGTTGTGCTTTGCAGTCCGGCTTATTTGGAAGTTACAGCAACGCCGTGTTTGGAAAAGATTTTTTTGACGGTAGCCGAAATTTTGGCCCCGTTTTTAACCCATTTTTCCGCCTGTTCCTTTTTAACGTCGGACACGTCTTTCCTGGGGTCGTAGGTTCCCACGATCTCCAAAAACCTACCGTCGCGCGAAAAGCGCTGGTCAGCCGCGACAATCCTATAGTAGGGCTGTTTCTTTTTCCCTCTGCGCGCAAGCCTGATAATAACCGCCATTACTGCTCCTCCTGTTCAACATGAATTTTAATAGTCAAAATTAACCGAATCCTTTCATCGTGGGGATATTCCTTAATCCGCCTTTTTTCGCCCTTTTCATCATCTTCTTCATACCCGCAAACTGCTTTAGCAGCCTGTTTACGTCTTTTATCTCGGCGCCACTCCCTTCGGCTATCCTCCTTTTACACGACCCGTTGATAATAGTATATGATTTCCGCTCTTCTTTTGTCATCGAATTTATGATGGCCTCGACTTTCAGCAGTTCCCCGTCGTCAACCTTGGCGCCCTTGGGGATTTTCATGCCGGGGATCATTCCCATAACCTGATCCAGCGGCCCCATTTTTTTGAGCATTTTTAGCTGGCTAAGGAAATCGTTCATGTCGAACTGCCCCGACGCCAGCCTGCGCCCCAGTTTTTCGGCCTCTTCCTCTTCGGTTTCGGCCTCTACCTTTTCGATCAGGCTCAGCATGTCGCCCATGCCGAGTATGCGCGAAGCCATGCGGTCCGGGTGGAACACCTCGAACTGTTCGGGCTTTTCGCCGATACCGGAAAACTTAATGGGGCACCCCGTAACGTGTTTTACCGATAGGGCCGCGCCGCCGCGCGCGTCGCCGTCCAGCTTCGTAAGGATTACGCCCGTTAGCCCCACGCGCTCGTGGAAAGTCTTTGCTATGTCGGCGGCCTGCTGGCCGGTCATTGCATCCGCCACGAAAAGAATCTCTGTGGGATCTATCCCTTTTTTAATGCGTTCCAGTTCGGCCATCAGCTCTTCGTCTATCTGCAGGCGGCCCGCCGTATCGACTATCAGCACGTTCGCGCCCTCTGTGTCCAGCTCGTCCAGCGCTTTCTTGCATATCTTTACCGGATCGTCGATTCCCGCCGAATCGAATACGGGAAAGTTCAGCTGTTTGCCGAGCACCGCAAGCTGTTCGCGCGCGGCGGGGCGGTAGACGTCCGCCGATACAAGCATAGGGCGGTAACCTTCTTTTGAAAGATGAAGCGCCAGCTTGGCGCTGGTGGTCGTCTTGCCCGAACCCTGAAGGCCGGCCATCAGTATTACCGTAGCGCCTTTTTTTGCCATGCCAAGGCCGGCATGTTCGCCGCCGAGAAGGTTTATAAGCTCCTGATGGACTATTTTGACGACCTGCTGGCCGGGCGAAAGGCTTTTGTGCACCTTTTCGCCGGCGGCTTCGGCCTTTATTCTGTCGATGAAGTCTTTGACGGCGGCGAGGCTTACGTCGGCCTCCAGGAACGCCAAACGCACCTCGCGCATTGCTTCCGACATGTTCGATTCGGTGAGCCTGTCAAGCCCGCGAATCTTTTTTAATGCGCCCTCCAGGCGCGATTGCAATTGTCCGAACATAAGCCGGTCATGATACATCAACTTGGCGTATAATTCACGCTGCTATTATGGATAAAGGCATGGGGAAAGAAACAATCAAAATCGACGTCGCCGTAATCGGCGCGGGACCCGCCGGGTATGCCGCCGCGCTTACTACCGCCGGCGCGGGACTGAGCACGGCTCTTATAGATTCCGCCCAAGCGGGTGGAACGTGCCTCAATCGCGGTTGTGTGCCTTCCAAGACGTGGCTTGCGGCGGATCATATAGCCCGTACTTCGAAGTGGGCCGAAAAGCTCGGAGGCGCGGCACAGAAATACGACTTCAATAAAATCCGCGAACATCAAAAAAGCGTGATCGAACTGGGGCGCAAAGGTCTTGCCGGCGCATTTAAGAAAAAAGGCGTGAGGCTGGTCGGCGGAAACGCCTCGTTTATTTCAGGCACTGTTATAGAAGTAAACGGCGGAATTGAAGGCGGCCAAGGCGATAAAATAAAAATCGAATTCAAAAACGCCGTCATTGCGGCAGGTTCCGAGCCGCTGGATTTCTTTGGACGGGAGAAGGGCTTTTACAATTCCGATAACATTTTCTCCATTGATAAGATTCCGTCTTCGATAGTCATCGTCGGCGGCGGCGCGGTGGGCGCGGAGATGGCCACCTTTTTCGGCGGCATGGGATCGAAGGTAACGCTGGTTGAAATGCTCGAAGACATCCTTCCGACCGAAGACGCCGATGTTCGCTCGGTAGTTAAAAGGGAATTCAAAAAGAGCGGCGTAACGGTAAAAACCGGATGTGGCGTGGAAAGCGCTTCCCATGAAAACGGGGCGTGTATTGTAAAGCTTTCCGACGGCGCGGAATTGAGTTCCGAAGTACTTTTAACCGCCGCCGGAAGGAAGCCGCGCACCCCCGGTTTGGGACTGGATAAAGCCGGTGTGAATCTAAACACGAAAGGCTTTATCGAAACCGACGCGCAGATGCGCACCTCTAACGAAAACATCTACGCGGCTGGGGACGTTGCGGGGCGTTACCTCCTTGCCTATACGGCGCACCACGAGGGAGTGGCGGCCGCAAGGAATATACTTGGCAAACACGCTTCGATGGATTACAGGTTTGTGCCGTCTATGATATTCACGAATCCCGAAGTCGGCTCGGTAGGCAAAACGGAAGACGAGCTTAAGCATTTGGGAATTAAATGCAGAATCGGAAAATTTTTCCCCCGCGCCCTTGCGCGCGCGCAGGCAGGCGGCGAGATTTCGGGCATAGTGAAGGTTATTGTCGGCGAGGATAAATCGATTTTAGGCATTCACATTGCCTCGCCGTGCGCCACGGAGATCATTCACAGCGGCGTGGTGGCAATGGCCGCCGGCATGAAGGCCGACCAATTGGCCGAAACGATATACGGCCACCCGACGCTGTCGGAAGCGATACAGCTTGCGGCGGCCGACGCGCTTGGGGATTCGATTTACTCATAGTCTCCCTGTAATTCCTATAGGCTCGTTTTAATTTCAATATCTATCGCCAATCCTTTTTTGAATTGTGCTAGTATTGAACTCATAAGACTACTTACTCATAGTATTATTATATTTCAGGGGAGGGTTATAATATGAATGTTATCCAAAAAATATACGCCGGTTTTGCGGCGCTATTAGTCCTTATCATCATTTTTGGCCTTTTTACTCTCAACAGTTCCAGTCGGGGATCGGAAAGCGCGGAGGCTCTCCATGAAGCGAGCGAGCAGAGGCAGGTTGCCAACTCGATTAAATTCAACGTGGTGCAGGTGCAGGGGTGGCTTACGGATATCTCGGCCACGCGGGGCGCCGAGGGGTACGACGACGGATTCGACGAGGCGGCAACTTACGCCAAACTCTTCCAGCAGGAATCCGACAAACTGAAAAATCTTTTGGCGGGTACGGAGTGGATCGATAAGTTGAAAAAGATCGACCAGACTTTCGCGGGGTTCTACGATTTCGGCAAAAAGATGTCCCAGGTTTATATAGACGAAGGGCCCATTGAAGGCAATATTATGATGGCGAAGTTCGATCCCATAGCCGAGGCGATGACGGATGCGCTGGACGAAGTCGTCGACTGGACAAACGAAAATATGGAAGAGCGCTTTCACGGTTTGGAGAACATGAACCGGCAGAACTACACCATAAGCATAGTATTGATGGTAGGCGGGTTAATTTTAGGCGCCGTCATTGCGTTTTTCATCGGCTCCGATATCCGCAAGCGCCTGTCCAGCGTTACGGAACGCATTTCAGCCGGAAGCGACCAAATGCAGTCGGCAACCGACCAGCTGTCAACTTCAAGCCAGTCCCTGGCGGAAGGGGCGACCGAACAAGCCGCTTCGCTTGAGGAAACGGCTTCGACCCTCGAAGAGGTGTCGTCCATGGTAAAGCAAAACGCCGAAAGCGCCACTAACGCAAAAGCGCTTATGGGAAAAAGTAGCGGCATGGTGGAAACCGGCGTGCAATCGATGCAACAAATGACCGGCGCGATGGAATCCATAATAGAATCTTCGGGGGAAATTCAGAAAATAATTAAAGTTATCGAAGAGATTGCCTTCCAGACGAATTTACTTGCGCTAAACGCGGCGGTGGAAGCCGCGCGCGCGGGAGAACACGGCAAAGGGTTCGCCGTTGTGGCCGAAGAGGTGCGAAATCTGGCGCAACGTAGCGCGGCGGCATCCAAGGATACCGCCTCGCTTATAGAAAACGCCGTAAGAAAGGCCAACGAGGGCGACGAAATAGTTAAAAACGCGGCCGCAGTACTAGGTGAAATAGCGCAAAGCACGAAAGATGTAAGCGGAATTATATCCGAAATCACCGCCGCTTCGCAGGAACAGGCCAACGGAATAACCGAAGTTTCAAAGGCCGTAAACCAAATGGATTCCGTTACGCAAGGAAACGCCGCCAGCGAAGAACTCAGCGCCCAGTCCGAAACGTTCATCGCCGTCGTGCAGGAGCTTGGCAAACTGGTAGGCATTGGCGACGACCAAACTTCCGGCGGCGTGGTGGCACACGGAACCCAACCCAAGTTGCTGGAGGAAGCTTCCTAATAACAGGTTTGCTTTATCAGACTGCTGATAAAAGCAGCCTGATGGGCAATCCATGGACGGATTGCCCAAACTGCGTAGGTTGAAAGCCAAGCAATTTAAAAACCTTGGACGAATTCATTTCGGCCAAGCCGTTGCTGAAAAAGTCCCGGATGGACTTTTTCAGCAACCTGTAAGTTTGCCGGTTACTCGGCGGACTCGATTGTCAAAGTCAGTGCGTAGCCGTTTGAGCGGCTGGACTCATGCGACCTTTGAACCTTGAATTCCGCCTGCTCCAGCGGCATGATGGCCACTAGGGCCTGTCCCGAATTATGCGCCTCCAGCATGATATTGTTTGAGCGCTCTCTACTCAGGCTGAAAAAACGTATGAGAACCTCAATAACAAAATCCATCGGCGTTACGTCGTCGTTGTGCACGATTACCTTGTATGGAGGCACAAGCGAGACGCTTTCGTCGGTATCCTGCTCAGGCGCCGCTGTCGGTCTTTCCGGTTCCAGCCCTTCCGTCATATAAATTCAACCGTCCTTCATGGAGTTCGTAAACGACGTCCATCTTCCTGGCAAATTTCATATTATGCGTTACCACAAGGGATGCAAGGTTTTTTTCCTTCACTAGCTTTTGTATAAGTTCGAAAACTTCATCGGCGGTATTTTCATCAAGGTTTCCCGTGGGCTCGTCGGCCAACAGCACCTTCGGGTTGTTCATTAGCGCCCTAACAATGGCAACTCTTTGCTGTTCGCCGCCGGAAAGCGTACCCGGCCTGTGGTGCATCCTGTCGGCCAGCCCCACCGAACCAAGAAGCTCCTCCGCCTTCTTGCGGGCAATACCGTCGTCTTTTCCGGAAATCATCGCGGGAATGAAAACATTTTCCATGGCGGAAAATTCCGGCAGAAGATGATGGAACTGAAAAACGAAACCGATGTTTTCGCCCCGAAATTTGGCGCGGCTATCGTCGTCCAGGGCAAAGATGTCCGCTCCGTT
>JAZFVB010000130.1:0-5562 GCA_036447515.1 Nitrospinota bacterium | reverse complement strand
AGAAATTTGACGAGCATTATAGCAAAAAAAGCAATAAGTAAGATATTGCGTATTCGATTCTATGTATGAGAGAAAGAAATAATTTACGAACACATCAATTAAAAAATACTGCTCGTGGTCTAAAAATATCTCTCAAACCTTAACCGTCCCTTCCCCTACCCCCGCTTCATCATTTTGGCGAAGGGCATATTTTCCATCGCTTCATTTATCGCGTCCTCGGTAACGTACTTGTAGCCGTGTTCCTTGGCATATTTCTCCACCGATTTTTTCGCCATGCCGCGAACGAACGACGGCGCCCGTTCCAGCCGCGCGGTGGCCTCTTTCGTCCAGCCCATTTTCGGCGAATCGTCGTCTAAATAATCTTTGAACTTTGAAATTATCTTCACATTCGGTTTTCCGCGCATACCGAGTAACTCGACGATTTTTTCTATCGTCTCCGTTTTTTTCGGAATATCCTTGAACTTGTCTTTCAACGTTTTGAAAATATCCATTTCCAGCTTGCCGTGGCCGAGCTTTTTCATCCGCTTGGATGCAAGCATCATCGACTCGTTGCGTATCTCGGTTAAAAACTCCGAGGTTATCTTTTCCTTGCCGCGCTCTTTGGCCCTTATCGGCATGAGCTTCAGAATCCCCGGCCTTACGAATTCGGGCGCGTTTTCCACTCTCTTTCGCGCATCTTCATCCCACGGTATTTCAGATACAGGCGCTTCGTCTTTCCTTGCTTTTTTATTACCCGCAAATCTTCCCGGCGGCGGCGCGGCGGTGCGGATAATTTCGGGCGTAACTTCTTTAATTTTGTTTTCCTTAACGTATTTATCGACGGCTATTTCGACTATCGAACGCGCAAAGAATGGAATCTTTGTTAAAACTTCCAACGCCTCTTTCGTCCAGTTGTCCTTATTCACTTCGGTCTTCCCCAAAACTCCGCCGATGCCGAACTTAGCTTCGGTATCGATATTCTCTATCGCCTCTTCCTGTTCCTTGGGTTCGTAAACGCACCACTCGTCTTCGCCCATCGCGTTGCCGTTTGCCGCGAACGCGCGCGCCCTGCAACCTCCGCAAAGGAGCCGGTATTTGCAAAGCCCGCACTTGCCGTCGTATTCCGGTTTTCGATACTGGTTCAGCAGTTCCGAATCGCGCCATATGGTTGCGAAATCGGTAGTCAACAGGTCGCCGACCTCGGTATCCATGTACGGGCACGGCGTTACTTTTCCCGCCGGGTCTATGCGGCAGTAATGCGTGCCCGCCCTGCACGCCGCAATGTACGTCGAAAGGAGCGGATGTTGCGGATTTTTTTCGTGCAACACGCGCTTGAAGTGCGGCGCGCACTTGGGCCTTATCATCATGCCGGGAAACTCGCTTTGGTTTTCAAGCGCCCAGTTGAGGACCTCCTCGTATTCCTCCGGCGTTATGTCGGTCATCTGCTGTCCGCGCCCGGTGCAAACGAGGAAGAAGATATTAAAAACCTTCGCGCCGAACTTGTGCGCCCATTCGGCGATAAGGGGAATCTCAAACAAATTTTCTTTTGTCGGTGTGGTTTGCACTTGTACCTCTAGCCCCGCGTCGCGCGCCGCCGTCAGCCCGGCTATCGATTTTTTTAGCGCTCCCGGCGCGCCCCGGAAACCGTCGTGCCTTTTGTCGTCCAGCGAATCAATGCTGACGCCTATGCCGGAGACGCCGGCTTCCTTCAACTTTTTCACATTCTCAGGCGTAAGCAAAGTGCCGTTGGAACCGATCACGACCATGAACCCGAGTTCCTTTGCCCTTTTGCATATGTCGAAAAGGTCGTTCCGTGCCAGCGGTTCGCCGCCGGTTAGTATCAGCACCGCGCTGGGGTTTACCTCCGCCATCTGGGCGAGAATTTGGTACGCCTTTTCGGTAGGGATTTCGTCCGCCGTGCCGCTTTCGCGCGACCCTGCGTCTATGTAGCAGTGTTGGCAGGCGAGGTTGCACCGCGAGGTTATGTTCCACGAAACCGCGTACGGGACGAAGCTCACGTTAGGTTACCTTTTATAAACCTTTGCCATCTACATGCCCATCATTTTGGAGCGGGCTTCCTTCATCATGTCCTCCGTGATGACCTTCTTGCCGGACTTGCGCGCGTTGGCCTCCATGTGGCCGCGCACCATGTTGCGCACGAAACCGGGAACGCGGTTAAGCATTTTAACCGCTTCGGGCGTCCATTCGATATCTTCAGGGCGCTCTTCTTCCACTTCCGGTTTTTCCGTCCTGCTTACGAGGAGCAGATTGCACGGCGCGTTCCTCAAAAGATTTTCGGTGTTGGAGCCTATATCCAGCCCGTCATCGGTATGCACGCCGACCTTGCCTATAAGGAGCATCGATATGTCCTTGCCGCCAAGCCAGTTTAATATCTGGTCGTACGGTTTTCCGGAAAGCACCTTGGAGTGAACTTCCACGCCTTCCTTTTTTGCCATCTTTTCCGCCCGCTCGAGGTTGTCTGCGTAAATCTTTTCGAGGCCAGAGTCGATTATCTCTTCATGGAGTTTTTCCTGTTCCTTGAATTTGAAAATCTCCCCTGCTTCCTCGGAGAGTACCTTTGCGATGGAATCGAATACCTTGTAGTGGAAATCGGGATCGAAAACGGCCAGCGCCGTTATGCGGCAGTCCAGTTTTTTGGAAAGCTCTATCGCCGTTTTCATCGCGGCGTATGACTGCCCGCTGCCGTCGATCCCGACAACCAAATGACCGTTTTTCAGCGGCCGGTCGTTTTTTGCTATCAGGGTGTCTGCCTTTATCCTGCGGGCCACCCTTTCGCACACGCTTCCGATCTCGGTGGTCTGCACCTCGCCGAGGCCCTTTGCGCCCATCGCCACAAGGTCGTAAGACGACTCTTCGATATCCTTGACTAGCATCGAGTAGTTCTTGCCCTCGACCATCCTTCGCTCGAAGGGCGTTTTTTTGGCTTCGCACCTGTGCTGAAAAACGTCGAGGTATGAATCGGAAATTATAGTCAGCCCCTTTTCGATAAGGCTGGCGTGAATGTCCCTTTGCTTTTGGAGTTCTTCCTTCTTCTGGTATTTCGCCGGAAGGCCGGGCTCCATCTGCACAAACCTGCCTTCGTGCAGGCGCGTGGCATAGGCGTGGTTGCCTATAAGCGTGGAACCGAAAAACGGCGCCATCTCCAGGCACCTGTCGAGACTCCACAGCGAATAGCTGGAGTTGTCCAACAGTACCGAAACTTTCTTGTACAACGAACCTCTCCTTCCTGTCCTATCTGAGTAGAGCTAATCCTAAATGTTGTGTGGTGAAATATCAAGGGGCGGCCCTTCACTTTACATGCCAAACTTTTCTTTCGCTTCGTCAAGGCATTTCTCATCGACTTGTTTGTAACCCTCTTTTCGGGCATATTCCTCGGTACCTTTTTTCGCCATGGGGCGCACAAATTCGGGTACGTTCATAAGTCGCGTTCTTGCTTGTGCTGTCCAAGGAATGCTATCAGAAGTATCTATCTTGCATTGGTTAGTTTTCAAATCTTCCTTAGCCAAAGGGGACTCTGAAGAATTGGTCTTAACACTCTCTTGATCGACTCTTTTACCGCCAATTTCAACTCCAAGCGAACTCACTAATTGAGTCTCAAATGGATTTGTAAGCATGGCCACCTTAACCCCGCATTCGGGACATTCAAAACCGATTGATAAAGACCCTGACTCATCCGGCAAGTTACCCGACTTTGTTTTTATAAGATTCATTTTTGTATTACATGAAACGCAAAGAAAACGCATAAAGACTCCTATCTCATTTATAAAACAGCCAGAAGATTGGTCGCAATTTTCGCCATCGATTGCACCGTAGGACTTTTTTCAGAAGTTTCATCGGCGATCCCTCGGTCGCACTTCAAAGCCAGTTCCGGGTCAAATGGAATGGCGCCAAGACGCTGAATATCCAGTTGAATTTTCTTATCATTCGGGAAAAGCGGTTTTACAGACTTGCAACCATGACAAAAGTATCCGTCCATGTTTTCTATGAAACCAACCACGTCGCTACCCGATTCTTTCAGAGATTCATAAGACCTGGAAACCACCCCGCGCGAAACGTCCGAAGGGATAGTAATGAGAATAAAACTAACGCGCTTGCCAAAGAATTCTGCAAACTGTCGGCACCGTTCGGCCCCGGGGGGTAAATCAACTAAAAGGAAATCTAATTCCCCCCAATTTGTATTTGCCAATATATCCGTCAAAACGCTAAATTCCTTCGTCGCCCGCCAGATGTAAGAATCGCCTTGGGCGACGCTGCTAAAATCAACGGCTTCAGATTCAGGCACCAGCGAGCCAATAGACAAAATACCTATTCCGTTTTTCGAGACAGGCAATGTTAAGCCATTTACCCCCGGAATAAATTTAACGTCTTTTGTACCGGAGATTTGCGCGATAGTCGGTCCGTTGAAATCGGCGTCAAGTATGGCAACCGCTTTGCCGTATTTTCTCAATTGATTTGCTAATTGGAAAGTAAGCGTGCTTTTTCCGACGCCTCCTTTACCGGAACCGATAACGATCATGCGCTTTACACCGGAAAGTCTAGCCTGCACCTTTTCTTTCAGGGAAAGAACCTGCTCGATAATTTGCGAGCCTCCATCGCCATCTAAATCCCCATAAGATTTTATGTCTTTTACTTCCATGCAAAATCCTCCTCAAATAATAAACAGTCCGGCTCTGCCGCGGCCGGTCGTGGACAAGATAGAGCTGACGTCATGGTTCTCTTATAAGACATTCCCGGCTAAGCGGTCTTTGATAATTATCAAATTGAGAAAGAAACCTACTCGCTTAAAATAAAAAGCTGCTGGAAATCCAAAAACTCGATATTTGAACGATTTACTTTGATTAATCCTTCATC
Source organism: Nitrospinota bacterium (assembly GCA_036447515.1). GTDB lineage: Bacteria > Nitrospinota_A > UBA7883 > JACRGQ01 > JACRGQ01 > JAZFVB01. Next base: position 711 of record JAZFVB010000130.1, on the reverse strand, counting down.
TTGGAACTGACTAAGGACTCGACTTACCGTTTCCATCGTAAGTCCAAGCAGCTCTGAGATTTCTTGTCTGGTCAACGGAAGATTGAGGAGTCGATCTTCCTTTTTCCCAAAGTTAAGAAAAAAAGGCGGCAATAGCAAAAACGAAGCTACCCGCTGCCTGGCGCTTTTAAGTCCCAAATCCTTTATTTGATTTCTAGCTTGCCGTAATTCCGCAGCGAGAATTTTCAATACCTCTATTGCCATGTCAGAGTTATTTCTCAAAAGACTGAGCAGCTTTTCCTTTCTGGCAAAACAAACTTCCGATTTCGTTATGGCTGCCGCCGAAAAAGAATAAGAATCGCTATAGGTGGCCTCAAGCCCCATGAAATTTCCGGGAACAACCAAGTTGAAAATTTGCTCTTTTCCTGCTCCCGTAGTCATGAATGTTTTGATTAGTCCCGAGCGTATTGCGAAAATATGATCGGACTTATCTCCGTCCAGGAAAATACTATCTCCCCTTTTATATCTTTTTGGTTGCATAATGCAAGAAATTCGATCAACTTGACTTTCTGTCAGCTTTAAAAAGAAACCGGTTTTCCTGACGGGGCAGTTGTTACAAAAACTCTTCATCTTTTTGCTATTTGATCTAAGTATAATTGAATCTTGCATTTACAGAAAAAGTGTATTTAGGTTATAACTTCCTATCTAATATACAGCAACGAGTACGTTAAT
>JAZFVB010000129.1:0-5362 GCA_036447515.1 Nitrospinota bacterium | reverse complement strand
GCCCGGCATTAATACTTTGGTATTACCTCCGCCTTCCTCCCCACCCCTTGGGTGTTTGCGGATTCTCCCCCCGCGAACGAGGCGGAGGTAGCAATATTACTGTTAGTAATTCAGCTAGTTATAAGAATGTTCCGGCTTTCTTGCCGGGGCGCAAGGGGGCGCAGACAAACTGAACGCCCCGCCCCAAAGCGGCGCACCTTATTGTCATTCTGTGATAATGAAGTAGAACCTGTAATAACTAGTTATGAAATAAGGGGGCGTAAATGGCACACCCCCTTTTACTCTCCGGGATGCGTAAAAATGACATTACTTAGGGTGAGGAGCTAACGCCTCTTTTGCCAGTAAATACGCAGACACAGAAAGACCGGCCGTAGCGGCGCGTTTTTGAATAACAGACTTCCTTCTCTTGTCTAGACGAATCATTATTGTTTCGCCCTTTGCGGCTTTATTGATTGCTTTTATTGCGTCTTTGCCGCTAATTGCAACAGATTTAAGTTTTTTTACTTTGCCTGCCATTTTTCCTCCTTTACTTATTAGACGCCATCACTTAATACCTAATGCCTTAATGGCATACTCTGCCGTATATCTATACTCCTCCACCAACAATACAAACAGCTTTCTGGCGCTTAAAGTCTTATGTTCCGTTGTCTTACCAGTCCTGACAGTGACATACCATGCGTTGTCACTTATTTTAATAATGGTCGTTAAACTCCCATCATCATGGGGTATCTCTAACTTTGTACCCATATGTCTTGTATATCAAGATGAAGTACAAATGTCAAGATTGCCTAAATATTAAGCAAATCAGAAAAACCCGACCGGGTCGACGTCTATCGATACGTTCACCGCGCCACCGGCGGCGTTCGCCACTAAAACAGCCGCATCGTGAAGGTTTTTGGAGTTTACACCTTTAAGCAAAAGTTTCCAGCGGTACCGGTTTCTTACCTTGTAAATTAACGCCGGCACGGGCCCCAGCACGGTAACGCCCGCCGATAACCCGGACATGCCGGAATCGAGTTTTTCCCCAAGGATTTTCATTGCGCCTTCCAGCCGCTTTTGCGAATTGGATTCGAAACTCATACCGATAAGCCGCGTAAATGGAGGATAGCCGGTATCTTTCCGGCGCGATATTTCCGCCTTGAAAAACGCATCGTAATCATGGTCCACCGCGCAACGGATGGCATAGTGGTCGCCCGCGCCGGTAATAACCACCTCCCCCCCTTTTTTGCCCCTGCCGGTACGCCCCGCCGCCTGCGTGACCAGCGCAAAGGTGCGCTCGGCTGAACGGAAATCGGGAAAGTTGAGGTAGTCGTCCGCGCCAACGATGGCCGTAAATGTCAGGTTTTCGAAGTCGTGCCCCTTGGCCGTCATCTGTGTTCCGACGAGGATATCCGTCTTGCCACACTCGAACCTGTCCAGTATCGCAAAGGCCTTTTCGCGCGTCGGCGCCGCGTCCTGATCCAGCCGTCCCACCGTTGCCTTGGGGAAAACTTCTCTTAAGAAGCTTTCTACCTTTTGCGTACCAATACCATTGTATTTATATGTGTTGCCTATCTTGCATTCCTCGCATTTGGCGGGTTCCGGAAGCGCGTAACCGCAGTAATGGCACAGGAGTTTTCCGGAGCTGGAATGATAGGTAAGCGTTACGTCGCAGTTCGGGCAACCGGCAATGTGGCCGCAGGCCCTGCACCTCAGATAAGAGGCCGCGCCGCGCCGATTGATGAAAATCAGCGATTGCTCACCCGCGTTTATCCCTTTAAGGATTTTTTCCATTGCCTGTGTAGGGAGTATCTTTTTGCCAAGGTTTTTTTGCATGTCTTCCGTATCTTCCGTCAACACCTTCACCTTGGGCATCGGCAGGTTATCGACGCGCCTGGAAAGGCGGAATACGGAATATTTTCCCGATTGCGCATTATGGAAAGTTTCCAGCGACGGCGTGGCCGATCCCAGCACAACGGCCGCGCCCGAAATATTGCCCGTTACAACGGCAACGTCGCGCGCGTTATAATGCGGCGATTCGGTCTGCTTATACGATTGGTCGTTCTCCTCGTCAACCACAATAAGCCTTAAATTTTTCATCGGCGCAAAGATGGCCGAGCGCGCGCCAATTACTATCCGCGCATCTCCCCTTTGGATGCGCATCCATTCGTCGCGCCGTTGCGCCGGTGTGAGGCCCGAATGCAAAACGGCAATCGCGTTTCCGAAACGGCTGAAAAAACGCCTCACCAACTGGAACGTAAGGGCGATTTCGGGAACCAGCACAATGGCCCCACCACCGCCACGGCCATCAAGCGCCTTTTTGCAGAGCGCAAGATAAACCTCCGTTTTACCGGAACCTGTAACTCCATATAAAAGAGTTGTTTTACCCGACCTTTTATCGATTTCACTTGAGATTCCCGAAACGGCGGCATTTTGTTCCCCTGTATATTTCCCCGGCGTAATTACCTTATCTTTTTTACCGGCGGCGTAGAGTTCCCCCCAATCGAGCGGGTCGAGCCGGGAAGCCGCGAAATAGTACTGCGCCTCTTTTTTAACCAGCCCGTCCTTTACAAGCTGGCGGATTTTCTTTTCGAGTTCGCCCACGGTAAGGCCCGCCTTTTTTGCCAGCGTAGCCGCCGCGACGGGTTTTTCCAAAACATTATAAATGGCTTTTTTTATTCCCGAAATCTTTTCCGCCGATTTATCCGTTCTACTATATGCAACCTTTCTTTTAAGCGATTCCCTTGGGCCGATCATTCTGAAGAGTTCGCCCACCCCCGCAATGTAATATTCGGCGCACCATTCGACCACCTTGATAAGATGCGGCGGAAATATGGGAGCATCGTCCAGAATGTATTTTATCTTCTTCGTTTTGATGTCGGAGTGTGAAAATCCCGTAAAAACCCCTACCTCATCGCGGTTTCTGAAAGGCGCTACCACCCGCACGCCGGGTTTAAGTTTTTCGCGGTCCGATTCGCTAAACGAATAGGCAAAACTCTGCCTTAACGGCAGAAATACGGCGATTTGCGCGACGGTTTTTCCCTTGGAAACGTTCATAACGATAAATGATTATAATGCGGACTGCTATAAGCCATGATAGAATTTTTTCATTATTTCAAGAGGTATTGACTTTAAATATCTGTAAACCTATAGTTTAAAAGACTGTAGAGAGAGCAGGTTTGTTACTTTAAGCGGTTTTGTCCGTTGCAATATTCTGGGTTTCTGGAGGAGTATATGAGACTTGTAACACGTTCGGATTTCGATGGCCTGGTTTCGGCGGCGCTCTTAAAAGAGCTTGATGTTATCGACGAAATATTTTTCACGCATCCAAAGGACCTTCAGGACGGCAAGATTCCGGTTAACGCAAACGACGTTTTGGTAAACGTGCCTTTCGTCGAAGGGTGCGGACTGTGGTTCGACCACCATTCAAGCGAAGACGAAAGGCTTAGCCTTAAAGGGAAGTTCGAGGGAAGCAGCAAACCGGCCCCAAGCGCCGCAAGGGTCGTTTACGACTACTACGACGGGCCGAACAAACTTTCACAATTCGACGAGTTGATGGAAGCCGTGGACAAGGCGGACGCCGCCCAGTTCACCAAGGAGGAAATACTCAATCCCAAGGGCTGGGTGCTTCTTTCCTTCCTGTGCGATCCCCGCACCGGGCTGGGCTACCACCGAGGAGACAGGATAAGCAACCTGGAACTTATGACCGACCTCGTGGCGCATCTGAGAACCAACAGCATATCCGAGATTCTAGAGTTACCCGACGTTAAGGATAGAGTGGACAGGTATTTCGAGCAGAGCAAACTCCACCAGGAACTTTTGCAAAACCACACGAAGGTTGACGGGCCGATTGCCGTTACCGATCTTCGCGGCGTGGTCGACATTCCGCCCGGAAACCGGCATATGATCTACGCAATCTATCCCGAATCAAATATCTCCATCAGGCTTATAGACGGCAAAGGCCAAGAGTTTGTATCTTTATCCGTGGGTTACAGCATACTGAACCGCACGGCAAAGGTTGACGTCGGTTCGCTGATGCTCAAACACGGCGGCGGCGGCCACAAGGCCGTGGGCACGTGCCAGGTTTCATACGACGACGTGGACAAGGTTCTTGCCGAAATAGTGGATGCGATAAAAGCGGCGTAACCGGCGGCTCTCTTTCGATAACCCGCCTACGCGTCAAGCCTCGTCGAACGAAAATCCTTGATCATTTTGCGCGCAAGAGGCGCGGCCAGCGAAGGATGTATCCTGTAAAGCCACCAAACCAGCCGGAAAGCAAACGGAAAGGCTATGATGGCTTTGTTTTTCGCCACGCCGTCAAGTATTATCCGCGCCGCCTTTTCGGCGCTTACAAAAACGTTCGGTATTGATGCGGCGAACTTTTCCCTATCCACATTTACAGCATTAAAATCGGTAGCCATCGGCGTTTGAACGAAACCGGGGCATACAACGCTTACTTTCACATTCAGCCCTTCCCCTTCCGCCCTTAATGCCGTTGAAAGACCCACAACGCCGTGCTTTGTCAGGCTGTACGGCGCGAATGCGGGAGTCCCCATAAGTCCGGCCATTGAAGCGGTATTTACTATGTGCCCGAAGCCCTGTTTTACCATCAGCTTGTACGCCGTGGTCGTACCGTAAACAACTCCCATCAGGTTAACGTCTATTTGGCGCCGCCAGTGTTCGTCGTCCAGATCGCGCACTTCGCCAATAATCACGATGCCGGCGTTGTTGAATATGTAATCGAGTTTCCCGTATTCATTGGCCGTATCGTGGATAAGTTTCTTAACGTCTTCCGGTTTTGCGACGTCAAGGCTTACCGCCTTTGCCTTCGGTATCGAAGCCGCCGTTTCCCCGGCCCCCTCGAAGTTTATATCAGCGGCAATAACTACCGCCCCCCTTTTGCCCAACTCCCGGCAAAGAGCCCTGCCTATGCCCGAACCTCCGCCGGTAACTATCGCGGTTTTATCGTTGAACTTTTCTATAAAGCCCTCACCTTGCAAACAAAACTTATAAGAAAAACATTTAACGGACGCTAGCGCATTTTAACTATTTTGCGTACATCATGTTGTCATTCCCGCGAAAGCGGGCCTCGCAGAGGTTCTCGCCACCTTTAGGTGGAATCCAGAAGAGCCTGGATGCCGCATCAAGTGCGGCATGACAATGAAAGAGCGTATGCAAAATTAGCAAAAATGCTCTAGCGCTGTCTTTCTTTTTTCTGCGCGGCAACCAGCCGCAGTATCCGCATTTGCACCTTTCCCGCAAGTTTTTCCAACGAACGCACACCAAAGTCCTTCATAAGGTCGGCCGTTTGCATCGTCGCCCTGGCCATGCTTTTGTGGCCGCCCGCGCCGCCAAGATGGCCGAACGAATCATGCATGACTTC
>JAZFVB010000128.1:0-6190 GCA_036447515.1 Nitrospinota bacterium | reverse complement strand
TAGAGTTGCCAACATGGGGGGTGCGCTGGTATTTCTATTTCCATAAAATAATCGGTTATGTGTTGATATCCGTCCTCATCGCGGGGCTTACGGGAATAACGAAGAAGTAGGGGAGAACCGCCCCTTCGCTTCGCTCTTCCCCTCCTTCCGCTTCGCAAGGAGGGGATTGCGAATTGGAATCTGAAAACATTTCGGCAACAACCGCTTCCACGGTCTTTTCCATTTTTCCCCTCCTTGTTCCGGCAAGGAGGGGACTAAGGGGTGGTTTACCTTGGCAAAAGACGTTGCATCGCTACGCCTCTACGGGGCGACAAAAAAACTATTCTGAATTCAACTCAAGGCCATCATTCTATCTATGGCGAGGCGGGAGCTTTTGCGGACATCTTCGGGAACTTCAATAACATTTACGGGATTATCTTCCAATAAACTTTCAAGCGACCACAAAAGATGCGGGCGGTCGATGCGGTTCATAGTGATGCAAGGGCATATCATCGGGTTCAAAGACATGACCTCCTGCTCCGGGTGCTCGGCGGCGAGGCGGTGCGTTAGGTTGTGCTCCGTGCCGATGGCCCACTTCGTGCCGGCGGGCGCGTTCTTTACGGCGTTGACGATATAGCTTGTCGAACCGTTTTCGTCAGAACACAGCACCACGTCGTAAGTGCATTCGGGATGGACTAGTACCCTCACGCCCGGATGCCGTTCCCTTACGTTCCTTATGTGATGCGGCGTAAAGAGCATGTGAACCGAGCAATGCCCCTTCCAAAGTATTACCTTCGGGGCGTCGCCGCCGCCGCCATTACCATCGGCTTCGTCATCACCTTCATTATCGGCGCCCGATTGGCCGTGGGGGAACTCCAGCGCAATCTCCATCGGATCGTAAACTGCCGTCCGGTTCAACGGAACGCCCAGTTTGTACGCCGTGTTGCGCCCCAAATGCTGGTCGGGCAGAAAGAGGATGCGCTCTTTTTCCTTGAACGCATGCTCCATGATTTTATGCGCGTTGGACGACGTGCATGTAAGCCCGCCGCGCTCGCCCACGAACGCCTTTATCTCGGCGGTTGAGTTGACGTAGGTTACGGGGATTATCGAATCGCCGAACTTCCCGGTTAAATAATCCCAGCATTCTTCCACCTCGTCGAGGCCCGCCATGTCGGCCATACTGCACCCCGCGTTAATGTCGGGCAGGATAATTTTTTGCCGCGGGGCGGTGAGGATGTCGGCGGTTTCGGCCATGAAGTGAACGCCGCAGAAAACTATGTAATCCGCTTCGTCCGTGGCCGCCGCCTGTTGCGAAAGTTTAAGCGAATCGCCGCGAAAATCGGCGAACTGAATTACGTCGTCCCTTTGGTAATGATGGCCGAGAATCGTCAGGCGCTTGCCGAGTTTTTCCTTCGCCCGCCAAATGGCGCGGGTAAGTTCGTCGTCGGGCATTCGTAGATATTTTTCCGATATCTCCGCCTGGCAAACGGCCGTCCCCGCATCCGCCATCAAAAACCTCCATTCATCAATTTAATTTTACACCTTTCGTAGTATCGGGTTTCGTTTTATTTAACAATCTCCATGTTTATGTCGATTGCCTTTACGGAGTGCGTCAGCCAGCCTATCGATATCATATCGACCCCCGCTTGCGCGTATGCGCGCACGTTGTCGGGGGTGACGCCGCCCGACGCCTCGGTTACCGCGCGGTGGTCTATAAAATCCACCGCCTCCCTTATCGAGCCCGGCGGAATATTATCCAAAAGGATAATGTCTGCTCCGCATTCCACGGCCTCCCGCACTTGTTCGGGGGTTTTTACTTCCACTTCTATTTTTACGGCTTCGCCGTTATGTGCGCGCACCTTCTTGACGGCCTTGGCAATCGAACCCGCGCCCGCGATGTGGTTGTCCTTAATAAGTACCGCGTCGTAAAGGCCCATTCGATGGTTCTGTCCGCCCCCGGCGGCTACGGCGTACTTGTCGAGCATACGCAGGCCGGGAGCCGTCTTGCGCGTATCGAGTATTTTAACCGGCAAGTCCTCGACCTTTTTGCACACTTGTTTTGTTGCGGTGGCGATGCCGGACATACGCTGAAGGATATTCAGCGCCGTCCTTTCGCCGGAAAGGAGCGCGCGCGCACTTGCGCTGATTTCGGCTATTGTCGTTCCGGCCTTAACGTCCGTCCCGTCTTCGACCAGCGGATTGAATTCACTTTCGGAATCGAGAAGTTCAAAAACCCTTGCGGCGGCTTTCAGTCCCGCTATGCAGCCGGATTCTTTGGCCTTCAGCCTTGCCGACAGCCGCGCGTCGGGCGCAAATACGGCATCGGTTGTGATGTCGCCCCGCCCGATGTCTTCAGACAGAGCCTGTTTGAGCAACCGATCCAGTTCCGCCATGTCCATAGATATTTTCCTGTAGCGAGTGCACACGGTACTTTTCCAGCGGTTCCGGAAAATCCGTGCGGAAGTGCGCGCCCCTGCTTTCCTTTCGCCAAAGCGCGCCTTCGATTACAAGTTTTGCCGTGGTAAGGAGGTTGAGTTTCCGCGTAGGAACAGCCTCCTCTTCATCCTCTTCCGACGCCCATTTTTCGATTTGTTTAAGCGCTTTCTTTAACCCTTTTCCGTCCCTCATAATACCGGCATGTTCCCACAAGAGTTTTTGTACTTTCAGGTTGAATGCGGGATCGTGGGCCATGTTGGATTGCACAAACTTCTCGCACGAATATTCCGGCAGGACGCCTTTAACATCTTCTTTTTCAACCGTTTCTGGCAATGCATCCGGTAATGCCTCCGGCAATGCATGGGCGGCCTTTTGCGAAAAGACTAGAGCCTCCAGGAGGGAGTTGCTTGCAAGCCTGTTCGCGCCGTGCACTCCGGTGGAACCGGCCTCGCCGAGGGCAAGGAGGCCGGGGAGTGAAGTTTTTCCGTAAACGTCCGTCTCCACGCCGCCCATTTCGTAATGCGCCGCCGGTACGACCGGAATAAGGTCGCGGCGCGGATCCAGCCCTTCACGTTTGCACGAAGAGAAAATGGTGGGAAAGCGCTCTTCGAAACGTTCAATTCCGGTTGCGTCCAGGAAGACTTCGCCGCTATTTTTTGTATCCCGTTCTATCTCCAAAAATATGGCGCGCGAAACGGCGTCGCGCGGCGCGAGGTCTTTCAGCGGATGCGCCTTTTCCATTAAACGCCGGCCAAGTCCGTTAACCAAAAAAGCTCCCTCGCCGCGCACGGCTTCGGAGATAAGCGGCAAGGGGTTGCGGTTCACTTTAAGCGCCGTAGGGTGGAATTGCACGAACTCCATGTCCCGCAGGCGCGCCCCGGCCCGCCAAGCCATCGCGTAGCCTTCGCCGTTTGCGCCCTCGGTGTTGGTGGTGTACGAGTAAAGGTACCCCAGTCCCCCGCTTGAAAGGACTACCGCCGAACCGTAAAAGATGTGAGGCCGCCCGCCGCCGGCAAGCGCAACCACGCCCCGGCATTCGCCTTTGGATACGAGCAGGTCGATAACCTCGGCGTGCTGGACCATAGTTATCTTCGGGTTCCTTTTGGCGTGGAAAAGGAGGGTTTCTATCACGTTTATACCGGTGGCGTCGCCGCCCGAATGGACAATGCGGTTGCGGCTGTGCGCCCCTTCGCGCCCCAGCGAAACGCCCCCCCGCCCGTTTTTATCGAAGGCAACGCCGAGTTCTTCCAAAAAACGGATCGCCAAAGCGCCTTCGTTTACGAGGGTATCTACTGCATCGGAATCGCAAAGCCCCATGCCGGTTTTAAGGGTGTCTTCCATGTGCAATCGCGGTTCGTCGTCCGCGCCGATAGGGGCGGCAATTCCGCCCTGCGCCCAAAGGGAGTTGCCCGCGCCCAGCTCGGACTTCGTTACCATCAGCACCCTGCGGCTTCTCGACGCAAGGAGGCTGAAGGTAAGACCGGCTATTCCGGAACCGACTACGATTAGATCGGCTTTTGTGGACTTCCACATTGTTTTGATTTTTTAACTCCTCCACTCCTACTTTGTAAGGCTAATAATTATGGTTCAGGCCGTTTACAAGTGTCAAGCCGAGAAAACAAAAGGGGACGGTTCTATTTACGGCGGCTGTTTCTCAAATATAGAATCGTCCCCTTTTTTGTTCCTAAAGAAGGTTTATAACGAGGTTCCTGAGTTCGGTCATCTCCTCGATTGCGTATTTAATACCCTCGCGGCCGAGGCCGGAGCTCTTTACGCCGCCGTATGGCATGTGGTCGATGCGGAAAGTCGGGACGTCGCCTATGATCACGCCGCCGACCTCCAGCCTTTCCCACGCGGCGAACGCGGCCTTTAAATCGTTTGTGAATAATCCAGCCTGAAGGCCGTACTCGGAGGCGTCTATTTGGCCTATCGCCTGATAAATGTCTTCGTAAGGCGCAACGGTAACTATCGGGCCGAAAACTTCCAAGCAGTTCACTTTCATTTCGGGCGTGGCCGATTCAAGGACGGTAGGTTGCATTATCGAGCCCTCCGAAACCGCGCCTTCCGAGACCGCGCCTTCCGAACCGCCGCCGCAAATGATTTTCGCGCCGCCCCTTACGGCTTCGTCCACCCATTCGTTTAAGCGTTCCACGTCGCCTTTGGAGATAACGGGGCCTACGTCTGTCGATTCGTCCAGCGGATCGCCGGTTTTGAGCGCCTTTACTTTTTCGATAAATATTGCCTTGAACTTTTCATAAACCGGTTGGTGGACAAGCACCCTCTGGACCGAAATGCACGTCTGGCCGGAGTATCCGAAACCGCCCAAGGCAATGCGCGTCGCCGCGTATTCGAGGTCGGCGTCGGAATGGACTATCACGCCCGCGTTGCCGCCAAGCTCCAGCGCAACCTTCTTTTTGCCGGCGATCCCCTTTAAATGCCAGCCGACGACGGGCGAACCGGTGAATGTCAATAATTTAAAGCGTTCGTCCCTTGCCATCTTTTCCGCAACGGCCGGTTTGCACGGTACGACGGAAAACGCGCCTTGGGGCCAGCCGGAGTTCTTTACAATTTCGGCAAGCATGAGCGCCGTTAAAGGGGTCTGCGACGCGGGTTTTATGACTATCGGGCATCCGGCGGCGATTGCCGGGGCGACCTTATGCGCTACGAGATTCAGCGGGAAGTTGAAAGGCGAAATGCCTAAAACCGGCCCGATGGGAAAGCGTTTTACGTAGGAGGCGCGCCCGGCGGCAAGCGGATGGACATCCAACGGGATGATTTCGCCGTGTATGCGCTTCGATTCCTCGGCGGCGTACCTGAAAGTGAACACCGAACGCTCAAGCTCTATGCGCGCGGCGGCGATTGGCTTTCCCGCTTCGCGCGCGAGTACGTTTGCTATTTCCTCCTTGCGGCTATCGATTTCGTTTGAGATTTTTTCGAGTATCGATGCGCGCTCGAACGGCGCCAGCTTTTTGGTTATTTCAAACGAATCGACTGCGGCTTGCGCGGCTTCCTCGATTTCGGCTTCGCCCGCCAGATAAGTCGCGCCGACCTCCGCGCCGTCGAACGGGGCCTTTACGACGTGCTTTTGCTGGGTCGTCTTGAACTTCCCCCCAACAAAGATCTGATACTCATTCCCCATCGGTTTAATTTAACATGAATTAAGCGCCGCAGCCGCGGCTTGATATTAGGGGCTTCAAAAGGCGATAATGAAAGCGATGGAGCCAGATCCCCTTAAAGTTTCAAGAATTCTTCCGGACTAATTTTTGCCTGTTTTAATATGGCCCGAATTGTCCCCTTGGGGATATCACCCGGATGATTGGGAACGGTTGTTCTCAAGCGCGTGACGGGGTTCCACCATATCTCATGACTACCCTTGGCATTGCGGTCAAACTGAAATCCGGCCTTTTTTAGCTTGCGAATGACTTCTTTATACTTGAAGCCCGCAAGCGACACCATCACCCGATTCCGACCGCGATATCAATCTCAATCTCCTTATCAAGTTTCCTGATGCCCGGCGGCATGGGATCGCCGTGTTCTTCGTAAGACTCTATAAGTTTTCTTGCAACATCATGGGCCACTTCTATCGTTTCGGCCAATGTCCTGCCCTGCGCGACAAGCCCCGGCAGGTCGTTACTGGTCGCCACGTACCCGCCTTCGTCAAGGGCTTCAATTTGCAATTTTATAAATATCTCACTCATAACGCACCTCCATTTTTTACGATATCACATCAAACCGCTCCCCGCTATTTCAAGAGAGCCGGGATGCCCTATTTCCA
>JAZFVB010000127.1:0-3058 GCA_036447515.1 Nitrospinota bacterium | reverse complement strand
GGGATAAAAGGTATATGGGGACACTTGGAGAGACGTTAAAGCACGAGCGCGAAGTGCGCGGCGTAACCCTGCAGGAAATTGCGCGCGCAACGCGAATAAACGAAAAATACCTGCGCGCCCTTGAAGAAGACGATTTCGACGCTTTCCATGCGCCGGTATTCATAACGGGATTTCTGCGCTCGTACGCCGGTCATCTGGGGCTGAATTCCGACGAGATCATCTTGAGGTTCGAATCCCTGAAAATAGAAAGAAAAGAAGAACACGTTCCCACGGAGCCGATAGACCTGGGCGACAGCAATTCCATAGTTATAGCGGCGGTAGCGATTCTGTGCGCCGCTATTGGCGGATACGCAATTTACTCCTTCATGCCCTCAAAGGCCGACGAACCGGCATTCGTTAAACCCGCGGTGAAAAAAGTTGCAGAGCCGTCCGCAATCCCAGCTCCAGCCCCTCAAGGCAAAGCGAAGCCGGAAACAGTCGAAGAAGTCCCTGCGCCTGAAAAACAGCCTGAAAAAAAGGTAGACACTGAAGAACGCGCCCCTGCGGAAAAACTAAAAACCGAAGAACCGCTAAAGGAAGAAACGGCAACCGAACCGCCGGCCAAGCCGGTAAAAGAGGTTAAGGTAGAAATTAGACGGGATCAAAAACCCAAGCTTAAACCACAACCCGGGGCGCAATCCCCGGCGAAGCGGAAGGCGAAGGCGAAAAAGGCGGGAAGCGTACCGGCAAGAGCGGAAAAACCTCCGGCAACCCGGAAAAAACAAACGCGGTCTGTTTACAAGTACAACCTGGTTATAAGGGCGGGAGAGAAAGACGCTTGGATACTGGTTGTTATTGACAATCAGATAGTGAAGGATATGTTCGTGCGCGCCGGAAACTCGATACTCCTGAGGGGTAACAAAGGTTTCAACTTCAGCACGGGTAACGCGGAACACGTAACGCTTACACTTAACGGAATGGGGATCCCTGTGGAAGTTCCGCCAAGCAACATAATAAGAAACTGGCGGCTGCCGATACCAGGGAACGAATAGCCGCGAAAATGCAGAAAAAAGTCTTGGGCATTATAGGTAGCCCGATATCGCACACTCTTTCCCCGGCGATGCACAACCGTGCCGCGAAGATATTGGGATTGCCCTACAATTATGTTGCGTTCGATGTCGCTCCGTCAGGCCTGAAAAAGGCGATTGATTCTTTCAGGACGCTTGGCATTGCCGGCCTTAACGTTACCGTCCCACACAAGGAGAAGGTTGTCCAATACCTTGACGAACTGGATTCCGACGCCCTGACGATAGGCGCCGTTAATACTATTTCGGTAAAAGGCGGACGGCTTAAGGGATTCAATACGGACCGCGCCGGTTTCTTGCGCTCCCTGAAGGTGAAAGGTTTTAGTCCGAGGGGCAAAAAAACTTCGATTATCGGCGCTGGGGGATCGGCGCGCGCGATAGGCGTATCTCTATTGAACGCTGGCGCCGGGCACGTTACGGTAATAAACAGAACGGCGTCTAACGGCAGAAAACTTGCCGACCACCTGTCGAAATTCGGGCAGGCATCGTTTATCGGTTCCGCGTCGCCAGAGGCGGCCGATGCGCTGTTGGAATCCGACCTTGTTGTCCAGGCCACTTCGCTGGGCATGAAGAAGGCGGACCCTCTGCCGGCGCCGAAACAGGCCTTCCGTAAAAAACAATGGGTGTATGATATAATTTACTCTCCGGAGGAAACAAGATTTTTAAAAAATGCCAAAAGCAAAGGGGCTCGAACGCTTAACGGCATGGGAATGCTAATTTACCAGGGGAGTGCATCGTTTAAGATATGGACCGGACACAATTTTCCGGAAGATAAGATATTCATCTATTTAAAACGGTATTTATCACGGGAGAAACGAAGTGGCTAAAATAGACGCATTTTTTAAATTAATGAACGAACAGGGCGCATCGGATCTGCACCTTTCGTCGGGTAACCAGCCGATAATAAGGGTCAACGGCGAGATGGAAAGGATCAAGTACAAAGAACTGGGCGATGAAGAACTAAAGGCGATGCTTTACGAAATCTGCCCCGAAGAAAAAATAAAAACATTTGAAGAAACGGGCGACCTTGACTTCGGTTACGAAATCCCCGGCCTTGCGCGCTACCGAGCAAATTTCTTCCAGCAAAAAAACGGCATATCGGCCGTCTTCCGCGAAATTCCCAGCAAGATACTCACCGCCGAGGACTTGGGCCTTCCCCCCGTATGCAAGAAGATGGCGTTGCTGGGTAAGGGAATGGCGCTGATAACCGGCCCCACCGGTTCGGGCAAATCGACCACCCTTGCCGCCATAATCGACCACGCAAACAAGATGAGGAAAGACCACATACTCACTGTCGAAGACCCAATCGAATTCGTGCATGTGCCGCAGGGGTGTTTGATAAACCACCGCGAGGTAGGCATGCACACCAAATCGTTCGGGGCGGCATTGCGCGGCGCACTGCGCGAAGACCCCGACATCATACTCGTCGGCGAAATGCGCGACCTGGAAACGATAGCCCTGGCGTTGGAAGCGGCGGCGACCGGTCACCTTGTCTTCGGCACGCTCCATACGCAGTCCGCCGGCAAGACAATCGACCGCGTTATCGACGTATTCCCGGCCAACCAGCAGGGGCAGATACGCACCACCCTTTCGGAAGCCCTTAAAGCCGTCGTGGCGCAGAACCTCTTCAAGAGGGCGGACAAGAAAGGCCGATGCGCCTGTCTTGAAATTCTCATATGTACGCCGGCCATCGGAAACCTCATCCGAGAAGGAAAAACTTTTCAGATACCTTCGGCCATCCAGACAGGTAAGAAGTTCGGCATGCAGTCGCTGGACGATGCGATCCTGCAAAAGCTCCAGGACGGATGGATATCCGCCGAGGAAGCTTACGACAAGGCGGTCGAAAAGCAGCGCTTCCTGCAGTTCCTCAAGGAACCGCCGGACGAGTTCAACCTGTAGGGCGGGTAAATGGACGTAATGGTTTTAATCGGAAGCGAGTCCGACCGCTCCACGATTCAAAAGACGGCCGATATCCTTGGGGAGTTCGGCGTTAT
>JAZFVB010000126.1:0-2663 GCA_036447515.1 Nitrospinota bacterium | reverse complement strand
TGACAACCAGCCGGGGGCGGCTGTAGCTACCGGGAGCGCCCTCGCCGTGATGGTAGCCGCAGGCGTCCCGCCTGCGGTGTACAAGCGAGACGCATGTACCTACTTGCAAAGCCGTACGAGCCTTCAGCTTTATTGGCTCCCGCCCTATTAAAGAGGATTACTCTCTATGGCGTCCAACCGGTATCACCCGTCATCTTCGGAGTGTCGTATCATCCGGTGGGCGGCGGCGGCCCAAAAGATGGCCGTTACTGCAAGCGGTTCCACGTGGAATGGAAAGTTGGCGACGGCGTTTACCATAATGCTCCAAAAGCCCCCGGCGGCTCCCAGAAAAAGTATCTCCCCGCTATTTAGTTCTTTTTGTTTAAGCCGCTTTTTCAGGTAGAGCAGATGGCTCCACAGCCAGTAAAAAAGGAGTAACGCCAACGGAACGCCCGTCAAAAGGCCTCCTTCGGCAAGAAGTTGCAAGTATTCGTTATGGACCTGATGCGCCGTTCTTAGCGGAAGTATGGGCGGAGGGTTTTCCAGCCACACGGCGCGCCTGTATTCCACGTAGTGGCGATAAAAATAATTCGGCCCTTTCCCGGTCAACGGCGACTCGGCGAACATCATCCATGCGGCCCGGTTCTGGTCGATACGCTCGCTGATTGAAAAGCTTTTTATTTCTTTTGAACCGTCGTCCCGCGATGCGTACATAAACATACCGGATACCAAAATTATTGCCGCCAGTATCCAGCACCCGATAACTTTTTTAAAGAGGGCGCCGCCCGTTGCGTAACGAGCGCGAAGGGTAAGGTAAACCAGTAGCCCGGACATTGCCGCAAAAAGACCCAGCCACCCCGCAAGGTTTTGCGACAAGGCAACGGGGGTAAGCAGGAGAACGAGCAAAAAACCGTATTTAAAAAAATTACCCGGCGTATTTCCCGAAATCCACCTGCCAAAAACCAGCGGAACAGCCGATACCAGATACGGCGTCAGCATGTTCGGGCTGTCCATTAAACCGGCAACGAGATATTTCGGCTGCTTTGAATGGAAATCCGGGTCGAGGCTAAAAAATAACGGGTCCCATCCGGCATACTGGGCAACCGCCAGCGCCGAATTAAGGACCGCCGCCGCCAATACCGGCGGAATCCATTCGTGGACGGGCCATCTATCCATAGCCTCGACGAACGCGGCGAAGAGGGCCAGCCCCAGTGTAAAGTTAACCGCCGTTTTAAGGGCAATCGGCGTAACTTCGTTGAACGCCAGCGATACCCAGAAAAACGCGGCGGAAAGGGCGAAGAGGACTGCCGTGGCGGCTGTCGGCCCGTCGCGGGTAAACTTCCTTTCGGGGCGTTCGTTATGAAGGCGGGAGTCGACATAGTGCGCCACGGTAAAAATGAAGACGCCAAGGATGACGATGTGAAAGAGAGTTTCCCTGAACGGCCGGAAAGGTTCTTCGGCATAGGGAAAATAAAGAACGGGCGAAGCCACGACAAGAAATTTCAACAGGAAGTCGGAGACTTTTATGTATCTCATCCGGATATCAAAAATTCCGCGAGGTACGCCAGCCCGCGCCCTTTAAGTGATTGGACGATTTTTTCCTTGTCGCGCGTTTCGCGTTTGTTGAATAATTCCTTAAGCGCCGGTTTTGTCCCGTTCCCCGCGCCGGTCCAATCTTTTGGGGAAGTAGAAAGGAAATATTCGGATAAAAAAACCTCGGCCTCGGATTTTATTTTGGATCTATCGGTTTTGGTTTTATTGGTTTTGGATTCATGTAGAAGCACGCGAAAATCCGTAACCGCGTTGTAAGCCATTATGAGCGAAATGCCGATTTCGCCGCCTATAAAATATTCACGCGCCACTCTAGCCTGATCGACGCGAAGGTATTTCCAGCGGCGAAGTTCCTTTTTGTCGTGGGATAGGAAAAAGCTCAGGTTGTAGTAGGCGAGCGCGCGGGAAAACCTGCCTTCGTATTGGAAATTTTCGGCAAGCAACAGGTAATCGAGCGAATCGACCCGCAGTTCCAGCGCACTTTCAAGGTTTATTCTGGCTTCCAGCAACGTCGGCCTGGCGTCGGCCCCGCTTTGAAGCTGGGTAAACGCCTTTTTTTGAAGGGCCATGGCAAGGTTGTATCGAATCTGGTAGTTGTGCGGGTTTTTCCTGCCGCCGTCGCTCAGGATTTCTATGGCTGCCGACGACGCCGGACTGCCTTTTTCCAACAGTTCCTTGCCCGATTTAAGGTTTATCTGCGACGTCTCTTTCCAGAAAAGCAGCGCGGCCCCGGCAATAAACAGCGCGACCGAAACCGCAAAAACGCTTCTACCGGCTAACGCGCCTAAATCTCTTTGCATCGACACCCCAAAAATAATACAACCCAGACACTCTAAAACAGTTGGGGCGATATGGCAAAAATGGAATTACACTATTAACCTCGATTCCGAAGTTGAAGATTCAATAAAGAATGAATCTCTTTATATTTAGGAATTTATGCGCTTAAGGAAGCGAACGAAATGTTCGGTAGCCGCAGGCGTCCCGCCTGCGCATGGTAGCGCGGACAATCCTTGTATCTTGAATAATGCCTGATATGAGATACTTCGGTGTACAAAACATGATGGGAAACCGGGAAAAGACCGTGGACAATCCAAGGCCCTTGAGCCTGTCAGACAGATTGGTCTTCCCGGCCC
>JAZFVB010000125.1:0-2448 GCA_036447515.1 Nitrospinota bacterium | reverse complement strand
GTTAGCAATTGAATCTTTTCGCAAGAGTCTTGATGGAAAAACATATGAGTGGGACGGGTATATTTGGTTCGATATAGAAACTAACCTTAGCCCTCCAGCAAGTGTACAAATAGTACTAAATAAGATGAAATGGGATACTGTAAGGAAGCAAGTTAGCCGCAGAACTGATTTTCAAGAATTGCTAGACAAGGCAAAGTATCTAAATATTAATAGAGGGGATCTTCATTATGCCGAGATACTTGCGCAACATGTTGTAGATAATTCACCCTGTTGGCATCAAGAATGTGGAGCAGCGGCAATTCTAGGTAGCATTCTTAGACATCAAGGACGTTTTGTAGAAGCCCTGAAAGTAACTGATAAATACAAAGATGATAATTACAGCCCGATACATGCTACAAGGGCTGCTACATTTTGCGACTTAGAAGAATATGAAAAGGCGCATGAGTCTATCAGCAAGGCCAACCCTGAAGATTATTATGTGCAAGCAGTTATAAAACGAATAGATAAAGCAAGGCCGGACTTAACTCATTCCAGAAATTTGGATTGTGTACCATCCTTGCTGCTGGAGATATTCAAAAAAAGAATTTAGAGTGAAATTTATTATGGAGGTGGTTTAAATGGACGAAGAACTTAGAAATGGATGTATTCTTACAGCGGCCATGTTTATAATTGGATTTATTTTATCCCTGCTACAGAACTAAAATAACCCCTGAGTTCAGCATTTTGCTGCGGTTTAAATTTTCCATGGTTGACTGCAACCCAGCATTGTTAAGAGCCGCCCATTCGCCGGTTTTTATTAACTTCCTTTAAAATATCCGTTCCTATTTTCCCCGATTTCCTGTAGCGCTCCATCGCGTGGCGGCAGTTGCATCGGCGTTCCTTTCGGTCTTCCGTTCGGCGTTCCATAGAAGCGAGAGATTTTAAAGCGGAAGTCACTACCCGGGGGAAAAGGCCGACGGCCGATTCCACATTCCGCCGCTCGTCTTCGCTTAGCATCCCTTCGAAGAGTTCGCCCTTCCTGAAATCGCGCTCCTTTACGCCCTCCGCGTAGTTGGTAACGTAACAAAGCGCCGCGTAACACATTTCCATTTCACGCGCGAGAAACAGCTCAGGCACAAGCGTCATCCCCACCAGGTCCGCACCCCACTGCGAAAACATTTTTATCTCCGCCGATGTTTCAAGGCGCGGCCCCTCGGCGCAAAGGTAAACGCCATTTTCGTGGCAGTGCGAACCCTCTTTCCCCTCGGCGCTTATCAGCGCGCCGCGAACTTCGGGGCAGAACGGCTCGGACATCCGTATAAATCCCAGACCGGTGTTCTCGAAAAAAGTCGACTCGCGCCGTCTCGTCTGGTCGATCACGTCGTGGGGCACGGCAAAATGGCCGGGCTTGTAATCGGGGTTAACCGCGCCGGGTCCCGACCACGCGATAATTCTTTGAACGCCCAGCTCCTTCAGCGCATAGATATTTGCGCGGTAGTTAACGAATGGCGCCGAGAGGTCATAACCCTTTTCGCCGTGGCGCGAAACGAAGTAATAGGAAAATCCGTCCCCCTCGAAAAGATGGACCGGTGCGCTCTTGCCAAAAGGGGTGCCGGGCCGGACGCATTCCGCTTCCTTTCCGAAGCCCCCCTTCGCAAGGAGGTCGTATGCCCTGCTTCCTCCGATAACGGCCAGCGTCGGTTTATCGGCGGCGCTCACCAGTCCTTCTCCAGCCGCCGCTCGCGCATTTTTTTAGCGCGCAATTCCTTCAGGACCTTCTTTTCGTTTTGCGCCAGCGCTTCGAGTATCCTTTTTACGTCTTCTGGTTTCATCTTCGTTTGCTTTTCCTGTTCGTTATCTTTTTTCGATTCGCTTATTTCGTTTTTGTCTTTTTGCGAGTTTTTATTATCCTCTTTATTTTCTTTTTCTTTATTTTCTTCGTCCTTATTTTCCTGTTCGTTCGATTGTTGCTGTTGTTGTTTCTTCTCAAGTTCGGAGAGTTTATTCAGGGCCAGCTCCATGTTGTGTTTTGCATTTGTGTTTGCGGGGTTCTGCAAAAGCGTTATTTTATATGCCCCGGCGGCGGCTTTAAGGTCGTCGATTGCGCCGGGCAGATTTTCCCTGGACGCCTTCTCGTCGCCAGCGGCAAGTTTGGAGTTGCCGTAATTGTAAAGGCTTTTTGAGGCCAGCTCCGCGTTTTCCGATTCGTTTGCGCCTGAAAAAACGCCAGAAAAAAGTTCGGCGGCTTTGCCGTATTCCTTTTTCCTGAAATATGCATTACCGAGATTGTACCTTGAAACGCCGGAATCCTTTTCTATCTGCGCGCGACGGTAGTTTTTCAAGGCCTCTTCGTATTCGCCCTTGCGGTATTTTTCGTTGCCTTCCTGCACGGCGAAGTAATGCGTGTCGCCGAACGCAACGGCGGTAATGGAGATAACGGCAATTAGCAACAGGCGGTTCTTCGTCATC
>JAZFVB010000124.1:0-10285 GCA_036447515.1 Nitrospinota bacterium | reverse complement strand
CCGGCTCCGGCGGCCTTTAGCGCGGCGGCGTACGACAGGGGCGATATCGGCGTGTCCATCTCAAGTGCGGAATTATTTTTTTCGCACGCGGTTTTTACCAGCTCGATGTGTCCGCGCGTGTGGATTTCGGCTATTTGGTCGAGCGTGGCGTCTGGCGGGGGTATCCACATTTCCGGCCGCTTGTCGCGCGGGATGAATTTTTCAATCTCATTGTTAATGACGGCCAGCCGCTGGGGGTTTTCCGGGTGCTCGCCCGTTTCGTGGTCCATGAAAATCGGAGAGTAGTAATAGGCGAAATCCATCGGTAGATTATATCAGGCGCGATCTTTTCCCCTCCTTTCCAAGGAGGGGATTAAGGGGTGGTTCTCCAAAAGTAACACGGGCAATCCCTTCGGCTTCGCTCCCTTCGTTTCTCCCTTCGTGCCTCAGGACAGGCAGAACAGGCAGGACAGGCCTGCCCGTGGAGGGGTAGCCAGGCAATCATGCCTGTGTCGCCGCATAGCGGCGAGTGTTGCCGCCCAGAGCGTCAATGACGGGCAGGATTGCCCGTCCCACTATTTCTTAAAACATGCTATTTTTTTTGGGCGGTTGTGAAAGTATGCCAATATTTTTTAACTGCCCTTCGGGTATTGAAAAAAGGGTAAAAAAATTACTTGGCGCAACGAAAGCCGAGATAGTAGGTGCGCCCAGCGGGCTTGCCCACATTACGGTACGAAGCGCGTACGCTCCTCTCATCATGTTTCCATGAACCGCCGCGATAAACACGTTGATTACCGATACTCGCACCCTTGGGATTGTCCGTAGGGCTGTTACTATAATAATCCACGTCGTGCCAGTCGCTCACCCACTCCCACACATTACCCGTCATATCGTAAAGACCAAGGCCATTGGGGTTCTTTATCCCAACTGGTTGGGTCATACCGCCGGAATTGCTCTCGTACCATGCGTAATTGTCTATATTGGAACTTGTACCCGCATACTTCTCCTTTTTACCGCCACTCCTTGCCGCATATTCCCATTCAGCTTCCGTGGGCAGGTGTTTACCTACCTTTCCGCAATATACTTTTGATTCATACCATGTAACCATAATTACCGGATTATTGTCCCCCGGGGAAATCTTAATTTTTCCTCCGAATATTCCAGATTTTTGTTTTCGCGATAGTTTGAATTCTGGCCGGAATTGCTCATACTGGGCGTTAGTTACCTCGTACTTATCCATAAAGAAATCATCCAGACAAACGAGGTGGACGGGTTTTTCACGCCTTCCAGCATCACCAAACGTATTGCCCATCTCAAAACAGCCGCCTTTTACGAAGATCATGCCTTCGGGTGGAGATTCGGGTTTGGGTTTAGGCGGAACGGAAGTTGAAGCCTGCGGTTGTGGAATTTGCGCCCGCGCTATTGGCGCGGAAGGTTTACCACCTGCCATCATAGTCAGCTGATCAATCATCTGAAACTCGTCGCAACCTCGACAAGGTTTGACTTCGGAAAGAACAATCTCATCTTCAAGTACATTGAAAATATTCAGTGTGAGCATGTAACCGGCGGGACTCTTCAATATATGGGCTGTTGCGATAAGTTCAGCCTGAAACTCAAGCACCACCTCCAGCAAACACTTTGTCTCATCGCACAGCTCACCTACGGGGGTTTCTGCGGAGACCTTCTCGAATATCTCCAGAATCTTCTACTCGACTCTATCACCGGCAAGAACCTTATATTTGATTGATAGACCTTGAGCAACCGCTGATTTAATGGAAGGATAGTAGCTCGTATCAACCCCCTCAACCCGTAGTGGCATTAGAACTAAACGTTCCTTCGGTTCCTCCACGGCAAACGCGGGCGACGCGGCAAGCGCTATGCAAAGCGCCAGGAATATGCTTAGGTTCTTAATAATTATCCCCTTTAAATATGGAAGGATTATATCAATATATATCAGGTAAAAACACCCGCTCCTTTCCGCAATTCGCTCAATAAAGCTGGAGGCGCGTACGGTTTCGTCAGTAGGTGCAGGCGTCTCCGCCTGCACTCCACAGGCGGGACGCCTGTGGCTACCACCCTGCGAGACGCCGCTACCTATACGGAGTTTACGTCTGTTCGCGCCGCCCCGATACGGCTCGTTCCAAACGGAGCCGAAGGGAAACACGACAGCTTTCCCTTCCCTCCGGCGCTCTCCTTCGTTCCTCCCTTCGTTCCTCAGGACAGGCAGGATGACAAAAAGTTGCCGCGCGAGACCCCGGCGGGTGTAAAATATAGGCAACAGGCGCGCGTCCTTTTATGGGAAGGGGCCGGTTCCGCTTAAGTGCGGAACCGGCTGTTTTTTCTTTATCTCACATCCGCGCTGAAAGATTCGCAACTTACGAGGCGCTTCGGTAACCTGATAGAATATAAATACATGGGAATAAATTTCGAAACCGTATGGGGGCAGGAACCCGCCTTTAAGGCGCTTTCCCGCAATCTTGAATTGAACCGCGTTGCGTCGGCTTACATTTTTACCGGCCCGCTGGGAACGGGCAAAACTACCGCCGCGATGATTTTCGCAAAAAGCCTCCTGTGCGAATTTCAGGGGCAAAAGCCGTGCGACCGGTGCAAGTCGTGCCGTATGTTCGAGACCGTTACGCACCCCGACTTCTACCGCCTTTCCCCCGTTGCCGATGAAATAGCCATCGGCGGGCATGACATAAAGAAGGTGCTTGATAAGGCGAACGAACGTGAAATAAAAATCGACCAGATGCGCGCGTTCATCTCCGCGATATCGCTAAAATCGTACCGGGGCGGAAGGAAAATATGCGTAATGACTCAGGCCGACACAATGAGAAGAGAGACGCAGAACGCCTTTTTAAAGACGCTTGAAGAACCGCCGGGAGATACCGTGATGGTACTCATATCGTCGTCGCCCGGCAGGCTTTTACAAACGATTATTTCGCGTTGCAGGGAAATACGGTTCGCCCCGATGCGGCCCGTGGAACTCGCCGAAAAGCTGGCGGAAAAACTTTCGGTCGATGGCGAAGAAGCCTTGCGGCTGGCGCATATCGCCGACGGTTGTCCGGGCAGGGCGCTGGGGGAAAACATCGAGAAGGTCGTGGAGATAGACCACGAAGCGGCGGCGCTTCTAAGCGGTCTGGTGGAAATGCTACCGGAAGACATCATACGATTTACGGAAGGCTGGAGGAGCAGGCGCGACGATCTGCCTGTTTTTATCGATAGGCTCATGGACCTTTTGAATATGGCGCAACGCCACAATTACGGCCTTTCTTTTGGTAGAATGGCAAATGTTATGGATAGTTTACGTTCAATACCGCCGGAAAGGCTGACGGACGGATACGAAATGCTCGCGGAGTCAAGGCCTTTGCTTGTATTCAACCCAAACGTCCAGCTGTTTATGGAAAGCTCGCTTTTCAATTTACAATCGATTCTTAAAAAGGGGGCGCCCGTTGCATCACGATAACCGACCGCAGGACTTCACCGTCTCCGCCACCCTTCCGTACAGCTCCAAGCCCGAGGAATTCCGGTGCAACCATCTTCACCTAATGGTCGGCGATACCTGCGTGGTGGATACCGACCGTGGGCCGAATTTTGCCGTGGTAACGCGCTCCAGAATGAAGGCGCAAGGGAAGAAGTGCTGCAAGAGGCTTAGGAACGTAATCAGAAAAGCCACCAAGCGCGACATCGAAAGCAACATGCGCCTGAGGGAAAGGGAAACCGAGCTTTACCACATGGTGCGTGCAAAGGTCGAGGAAAACGAACTGAAAATGAAAGTCAGCAAAGTGAGCGTACCCCTTGATGAAAAACGCGTAGTCGTATACTTCACGGCGGAAGAGAGGGTGGATTTTCGCGACATCGTTAAAAGCCTTTCGTCGGAACTTAAAATGAAAATAGAAATGCGCCAGATGGGCATACGCGACGAGGCGAAAATGCTGGGCGGTTCGGGCATATGCGGCCAGAAGCTTTGCTGTTCGTCATTCCTGGGCGAGTTCGCGCCGGTTTCCATAAGGATGGCGAAAGACCAGAACCTTTCATTAAACCCGGCAAAGATATCCGGCGTTTGCGGCAGGCTGATGTGCTGCCTTATTTACGAGAACGCTTTCTACAAGGAAATGCAGAAAATCGTTCCGCGCACGGGAAAAGCGGTAAATACACCCCAAGGGAAAGGGAAGGTAGTTGTGGCCGATTTCCTCAAGGCAAGGGTAACGGTGGACCTCGGTGAAAACGGAGTGGCCTCTTTCGAGGCGAGTGAAGTGGAACTGGTGAACAAACCACAGCCGCAGAAACAGAGTAAAAAGGGAAAAAGGGCGGCGGATAAAACTAAAGACGGGCCCAATAAGAAAAACGAGACGTCCGGTCAGGCGGTTTCGGAAAAACGAAAAGACGAGAAAACCTGATCCGGCATTATATGGACAAGGGAAAACGATTTTACGTTACAACGCCGATATATTACGTGAACGACGTGCCGCACCTCGGCCACGTTTACACCACGGTGGCCGCAGACGTTCTGGCGCGGTACCACCGCCTTAACGGGCGCAAGGCCTTTTTCCTCACGGGAACCGACGAGCACGGCCAAAAGGCCGAACAGGCCGCGAAAGAGGCCGGGCGTACCACGCAGGCCCACGTCGATTTCCACAGCGATGTCTTCAACCAGCTCTGGAAAAAAATGAATATATCCAACGACGACTTTATCCGCACAACGGAAGAACGGCACAAAGCGGTAGTTCGGAAGGTTTTGCAGACCCTTTACGACAAGGGCGAAATCTATCCCGACGATTACGAGGGATGGTACTGCGTGCCGGACGAGCGGTTCTGGACGGAAAAAGACCTCGTCGAAGGCAACTGCCCCGACTGCGGAAGGAAGGTTGACCGGATAACGGAAAAAAATTACTTCTTCAAAATGGGCAAGTACCAGAAGTGGCTTATCGACCACATCAAAAAGCATGACGATTTCATCCATCCGCCGAGCCGCCGCAACGAGGTGCTGGGCTTTTTAGCCAAAAAACTTGGCGACCTTTGTATATCGCGCCCGAAGGCAAGAATGCCATGGGGAATAGACCTCCCCTTCGACGAGGACTACGTATGCTACGTATGGTTCGACGCACTGTTGAACTACATATCCGCGCCGGGCTATGCATCGGACGACGAAAGTTTTGCCTCCATCTGGCCTGCGGACGTGCACCTGATCGGCAAGGACATACTCACCACGCATTCGGTCTACTGGCCGACGATGCTGAAAGCCGCCGGACTCGACATTCCGAAAAAGATTTTCGCCCACGGCTGGTGGACGGTGGAGGGGCAAAAGATGTCCAAATCGATAGGCAACGTGGTGGAACCCGCAAAGGTGGCCGAGGCGATAGGGGTCGATCCGTTCCGCTACTTCCTTTTAAGGGAAGTGCCTTTCGGGTTGGACGGCGATTTTTCGTGTGACGCGCTGATAAGCCGCGTCAACGTCGATCTGGCAAACAACCTCGGTAACCTGCATTCGCGCACGCTCAAGATGCTGGAAAAATACCGCGGCTCCAAAATACCCGAATCGCACGGCGGCCAAGAAATCGGGGAACTGCAAAAAACGGCTGAAAAGGCCTACAAAAACTACGCGAACCATTTAGAAAACCTCGCGTTCAATAAAGCCTTCGAACGGATGATTTCGCTTTGCGACGCAGTTAACAAATTCATTGATCGCAACGAACCGTGGAGGCTGGCCAAGGACGCCGTCAAAACGCCAAATTTGGACGATGCCCTGTATGGAGCCGCCGAATCGCTAAGGATACTTGCAAGGATGATAATCCCCGTCATGCCCGAAACTGCAAATAAAATGCTGGAACAATTGGGACTCGATACGGACCGTTGCGGATCGGCTAAGTGGGGCGGCCTTAAGCCGGGAACGCGCGTAAAACCGGGCGACGCCCTTTTCCCCCGCATAGACGACAAAAAGGCAAAGATAATCCGCGGCGTAATGCCCGCCCCGAAAAAAGAGAAAAAAGGCGCGGAAGGAATCTCGATAGACGATTTCAAAAAAATAGACCTGCGCTCGGCGGTGATCGTATCGGCGGAAGCGGTGAAAAAGTCCAAAAGGCTTCTTAAGATTCAAGTCGATCTCGGTTACGAAAAACGACAGCTTGTCGCCGGAATAGCGGAAAATTATAAACCGGAAGACGTGATCGGCAAAAAGGTTATAATCGTGGCTAACTTGAAGCCCGCAAAAATAATGGGCGTGGAATCGAACGGTATGTTGCTGGCCGCCGAGGATAACGGTAAACTTGTGCTTGCCGGATTTAGCGAAGATGTGAAAGGAGGCTTGAGTATCTCATGAAAAAGGTTGCGGCATTTGCGGTCCTGGTTCTTTTTGGCATTTCAACAATGGCTTTCGCGGAAACCCTTATGACAAACCACAAGGACGCCAAAATCCGCAACGGCCCCGACACAAAATACACAGTACTCTGGCAACCGCGCCTCTATACGCCGCTGGAACTCCTGGCGAAATTCAATAAGTGGTACGCGGTGCGCGACTTTGAAGGCGACGTCGGATGGATTCACGAATCGACCGTCCTTAAAAAACCCGCCGCCATCGTCAGGGGCGACGTCCTCAACGTGCGCAAGGAGCCTAACATGAAGGCGCGGATACTTTACAAGGCGCCGAAGAACTACACCTTCAAGGTTCTGCAACAGAAAAAGGGCTGGCTGAGAGTGGAAGACCCCGACGGCGACAAGGGATGGGTTTCCAAAAAGGGCGTCTGGACGGGACCGAAAAAATAGAAGAAACGTATTTTTTGGCTGGCTCGAAAATTCACCTCGAAAACCAAGCCGCTTTTAATCATTTCTTTTTAAACCATAATCCTTAAGGTACAGTTGCATCCCTTTAAAAAACTACTGATATTCCTTGGGGGCGTTTCGCTCGTAAGGATAATCGTCGCCGCAAACGTCGAACTCTCTTTAGACGAAGCGTACTACTGGCAGTGGGCGAACCATCTCAGCCTTTCGTATTACGACCATCCGCCGATGGTCGCGGTATTCATCCGGCTCACTACGCTCCTTGGCGAAACGGAAGTTCTCGTCCGCCTTTCGGCGATCATTGCCGCAATCGCAAGCACCGTTCTTATTTACCGCTTGACGAAAGATATTTCCGGCAGCGATTCGGCCGCCTTCCATTCGGCGTGGATAACGAACATCACGCTGATTTTCAGCGTCGGCGCCTTTGTGGTATCGCCCGATACGCCGCTCGTTCCCTTTTACCTGGCCGGTATTTTTCTTTTTTACCGAGCGGTCGGGCGCGAGAATTCGGGCGATGCAAGGACGTGGGTTTTGTGGATATGCGCCGCAATCTCCGTCGGCCTTGCCATGCTCAGTAAATACACGGGAATATTTTTCTTCATTGGCGCGTTCATCTACCTTTTGGTTTCCAATGAAAACCGGCGGTGGCTCAAACTTCCCCACCCGTATGTTGCGGCGGTAATATCGTTCATCGTTTTTAGCCCGGTTATCGTCTGGAACTCGCTTCACGGATGGGCATCGTTCGCGTTTCAGGCCGGCCACGGGCTTGTGGGCAGGCACGAAAACGCGCTTGTACTTTTCGCGGAGTTCATCGGCCTTCAGGCGGCGCTTTATTCAGTGGGGATTTTCTTTTTCCTCCTTGCCGCCGCTGTTATTCTAACGCGCAAGGCATTCGGCACATATGATAGAAAAGGCGGCGAACGCGCCGTCCGCGACGAAAACGCACTTTTCCTCTTTTCGTTCTCCGTGCCGCTCCTCGCTTTCTTTATCGCCAACTCCATACGCGCACAGGTGGAAGGCAATTGGCCGATACTCGGTTTTCTGCCCCTTTTCGTTTATTTCGGTACGCAGGTTGATCGTTGGAACAGCTCGCCCAAAACAAGAAGATATTTCCGCGCGTCGATAGCGCTTGCGGCGTTCCTTTGGGTTTTCGTTCACATGCAAGTGGTGAATCCCGTCATTCCGCATCCCAAGAGGTTCGAGATCAGCCGCCGTGTATTCGGATGGAAGATTCTGGCTTCAAAGATAGACGAAATACGCAAAAACTTCAGCCCCGCCTTTATCGTATCCAACCGCTTCCAGATCGGAACCCTGATGACCTACTACACCGATCCGCACCTCGTCTCCTACCTCATAGGCCCCAACAACGACCGCCTTTCATACCTGCCGTCCGTCGATGATTTAACCGGTAAAAACGCCATTTACATAACGCAGACAGGGGTAAAGCGCGACCGCTCGGAAGATTTAAGGAAAATTTTCGAGCGCGTGGAAAAAGCCGGCCCGGTCGATATAATTCGCAAAGGCGAACTGATACGCAAGTTTACCCTCTACCGATGCTACAATTACAGGGGCGGACTGGCCGGATTATGAAAAAGGGGAAAAGATATCAAAACGTCGTCGTTATCGGTTTCAAATCGAGCGGGAAAACAAGGATAGGTAAATTGCTTGCGAAAAATCTGGGTCTTGAATATATCGATATCGATACGCTTATAGAAGACGAACACGCATCATCTGGCAACAGCCCCGGCAACCGCCCCGCAACGGTGAGGGGCATTTACAAAAAATTCGGCAAGGAAATTTTTTGCAAGCTCGAATCGAAGGCGCTTAAAAAAGCCGCGCGAAAAAGGAAAAGCGTGATATCGCTTGGCGGCGGGTCGCCGGTCAATAAAAGTTTCAAGAAAGCGGATTTCATTAACGCCGCCTTCGTCTATCTTTGCGCATCGCCCGCAATCCTTTACGGCAGGATAAAGGCGAAAGGTCTGCCGCCGTTTCTGGATAAAAAGCGCCCCCTTGCAAGCTTTAATGAGCTTTACAAAAAGCGCGCGCCGGTTTACGAAAAAATTGCCGATATCACCGTGGACAACGCTTCCGGGCGTCCCGCGCGGGTGTGCGATGAGATAATAAAAAAACTGGAGGAAGTTTATGGCGGGTAATACTTTCGGAACATTGTTAAGGCTCACGACGTGGGGCGAATCGCACGGCCCCGCCATCGGCGGCGTGCTGGACGGCTTCCCGGCGGGCATCGAACTGTCCGAAGCCGACATGCAAAAAGAACTCGACAGGCGAAAACCGGGACAAAGCGAAATAACAACAAAACGCAAGGAGCCGGACATAGTGCGGATAATGTCAGGCGTCTTTGAAGGTCTCACGACGGGCGCTCCAATTTCGTTCATGATCGAAAACGTGGATAAAAAATCCGAGCACTACGAAAAGATAAAAGATACATACCGCCCCGGCCACGCGGATTTCACTTACGACGCGAAATACGGCCATCGGGACTGGCGCGGCGGCGGCCGCTCCAGCGCGCGCGAAACGGCGATTCGGGTTGCGGGAGGCGCGGCGGCAAGAAAAATCATCGCCGATATAAATATCATAGGATTCACCGCGCGGGTCGGGAACGTAGAGGCTAAAAAATTCGACGCGGATGAAATAGAAAAAAATATCGTCCGCGCCCCGGACGCCGAGGCCGCCGCGAAAATGATCGAGCTTATTGAAAAGGTAAGGAAGGACGGCGATTCAATCGGCGGCATCGTCGAAGTTAGGGCCTCCAACGTTCCGGCGGGGTTGGGAATGCCCGTTTATAATAAGTTGAGCGCCGATCTGGCCCACGGCCTTATGGGCATAAACGCCGTAAAGGGAGTCGAAATCGGCGAAGGCTTCGGAGCCGCCGCAATGAAGGGAAGCGAACACAACGACCGGATGGATATGGCCGGCGGCAAACCGCATTTCAAGACCAACCATGCCGGGGGAATACTTGGCGGCATATCCGACGGAAACGATATCATTTTGAGAATCGCGGTAAAGCCCACGCCCTCGATAGCGAGCGAACAGGAAACGGTTGCGAAAGACGGAAGCGAGCGCACAATCCGTGCAGAGGGGAGGCACGACCCGTGCATCTGTCCGCGCGTTGTGCCCGTGGCGGAGGCAATGGTTGCGCTGGTCCTTGCGGATCATGCGTTGCTTCAAAAAACCGCGCGGCTTTAAGTTCTTCTTAAATGACAAAGGTAAATGTTATCCTCGCTTCCGCCTCTCCAAGGCGTAAACGGATTCTTTCGGAACTATTTGCGGAGTTCGACGTCCGTCCGGTTGAAATAGACGAAAGCCCGCGTAGCGGCGAGACCCACCAGGAAACCGCCAAACGCCTCTCCATGGAAAAGGCTCAAAAGGTTGCCGAAAAAAATCCCGCCTCACTCGTTATCGGGGCCGATACGTTTGTCTTTCTAGGCGGAGACATTATAGGCAAGGCCGACTGCGAAGAACGCGCGCGAGGGATGCTTGCCGCCCTTTCGGGAAAAACGCACGAAGTAAT
>JAZFVB010000123.1:0-5066 GCA_036447515.1 Nitrospinota bacterium | reverse complement strand
CAGGGGTCTTTTTCTATCACGACGCCGTTATCAATTCCACATCATTTGCCCAACCTCCTTCCGACGACAGGCACATTCCTAAAAGGTGGTCGGAACTGGCGAAAAAGCACGACATCGACATTGTAGTATGTATCGCCGCCGCCAAGAGGAGGGGAATAAAAGACGATAACCTGATGGAAGGCATGCGCATTTCCGGCCTGGGGCAGCTTATGGAAATAACTTTAAATTCGGACAGGCTTGTGAGTTTTGGGGGCTGACAATGGGTGAAGAAGAAAAAAAGGCAAAAGTCCTTTTTGTAATGAGAAAGCCCCCGCACGGCTCCATATTTGTCTACGAGGGGTTGGAAGTAATGCTGATTTTTGCCGCCTACGATCAGGAAGTAAACGCGGTTTTCATCGACGACGGGGTTTTAGCGCTCAAGAAGGGACAGGATACAGCGGGTATCGGCTTAAAAGGATTCGCGCAAACATTCAGGGTACTTGAAGACTATGGCATAGAGCACCTTTGGGTTGACCGCGAATCGCTGGAAGAGCGCGGACTTACAGTGGATGATCTTGTAACCGACGTTGAGGTTTTAGAAAAGGACGAGATTGTTAAAATAATGAAAACCCAGGTGGCGATACTGCCCTTTTAGCAGGAGGATGAAGAATTGCTTTTTACCGTAAACAAGTCGCCATTCACCACGGATAATATGACTAGCTGCCTGAAGTTCGCAAAAAGCGATACGCCCATACTTCTCTACGAGGACGGGGTCTATGCGGCACAGGCGGGCACGAAAGTCGAAGCGGAGATTAAGGAAGCCGCCTCAAAAATCGAAATATACGCCCTGAAGGAAGACCTGCAGGCCAGGGGCATAGACAAGCTTATAGACGGAATAAAAACGGTGGATTATTCCGGTTTTGTAGACCTGGTTGAAAAACATCATACCTGCCACTGGATATAGAAATGTATTGCATCGAACAAATTACGGTTCCTTATAAAGAAACAAAAAAGTAAAGGAGATTTTATGGGACTCGATGGAAAAACACCGAATCTTGACGAGCTGGAAAAGGGGCCGTGGCCGAGTTTCGTAACGGACTTAAAAAACCTTGCTAAGCGAAAACCGGCCGTGGAGCAACTCCTGATACAGCTTGAACGTTCGTACAAAGACAAGTGGAATTACTGGCAGGGAACCGTGCTGAACGTCGACGGCTATGGCGGCGGCGTTATCGCAAGGCTAAGCGAGCTTTCGGACGAGCTTCCCGACATTGCGCAGTTCCACACCATAAGGGTCCTCGCCCCTTCAGCATACGTCTATTCAACCGATGCGCTTCGAAACCTGTGCGACATAAGCGAAAGACACGGCGCGGGGATAATACAATTGCACGGAATGACTGGCGACATCCTTCTGCTTGGATTCACGAACGACCAGACCTTCGCATGTGCCGAAGACCTTATGGAGAACGGATGGGACCTCGGTGGTTCCGGTGCTGCGTTGAGGACGCTTTCGGCCTGCATCGGCCCCGCAAGATGCGAAATGGCCTGCTACGATACGCTTAAGACTTTAAAGTACATCACGGACGAATTTATAAGCTACCTCCACAGGCCGGAGTTCGCGTACAAGTTCAAGTTTAAGCTATCGGGATGCGCCAACGACTGCTCAAACTCAATGCAGAGATCGGACATGCCGGTAATAGGCACATGGCGCGGCCCCATGCAGGTTGACAAGAAAGAGGTGAAAAAGTTCATTGACGAAAACGGCGTAGAGTTCCTAATAGACAACGTAATCACCCGCTGCCCAACCGAGGCCATTTCCCTCAAAAACGGCGGAATAGAAATACGGGACGAAGACTGCACACGATGCATGCACTGCATTAACGTCATGCACAAGGCGCTGGCCCCCGGCAAGGAAAAGGGCGTAACTATCTGCCTTGGCGGGAAGCGCACGCTGAAAATCGGCGACACCATGAGTTCGGTTCTCGTACCGTTCATGCCTCTGGAAACCGACAAGGATTTTGAAAACTTCAAGGATTTTGTTGAGCGAATATGGGAGTTCTGGAACGATAACGCCATGGAACACGAGCGCATAGGCGAGTTCATCGCAAGGATCGGCCTCGGAACCTTCCTCGATGGCGTCGGAATCGATCCCGACCCGAGGATGATTTCACGACCGAGGATCAGCCCGTACATCAAGTTCGAGGAACTTGCTCCGGCTTCTTTCAACGGAGAAGAAAAACAGGACCCGCCGGTTCTTGACAAAGATTTGGATAACCCGGAAGCCGACGCTTCCGCTTCGGCATAAGGGGGTATGAAAATGACCAGCAAAGCAAAAAAAATGGCGCCAAGGGACAACGGCGCGCCGGATTACACGAAGTACCTGCATCCCGCAATGGTAAAAAATTACGGGAAGTGGAAACATCACGAACGCGTTAAACCGGGCGTGCTCCTTTACACGGCCGAAAGTGGCGACAAGCTCTACGTTGTGCGCGCAGGTTCGCCCCGCACGTTAAGCGTCGACTTGATACGCAAGATGTGCGACATTGCCGACAAGTATTGCGAAGGTTTCCTTCGCTTCACAACGCGCAGCAACGTTGAGTTTTCATTAACCGACGAAAGCAAGATAAGCCCCATGATAAAGGAAATCGAGGATGTGCTCGGATTTCCCGTAGGCGGCACGGGGCCGGGCATCTCGAACATACTCCACACGCAGGGCTGGATGCATTGCAACCTGCCGCAGACCGACGCCGCCGGCTCGGTAAAGGCCCTCATGGACCATCTTATCGACGAATTCAAAGGCGAAAATATGCCCAACAGGGTGCGCATAGGAACTTCATGCTGTACGATAAACTGCGGCGGACAGGCCGACATCGCATTCAACATCCAGCACCACCACCCGCCACGGATAAACCACGACAAGGTAGGTACATGCGAAATACCCAAAGTAATCGCCATCTGCCCCTCGGCCGCCATAAGGCCGAGAGTGGTTAACGGAAAGCAGTCGGTGGAAGTAATCGATGAAAAATGCATGTACTGCGGAGCGTGCCACGGCCAGTGCCCCGCAATGGAAATACGCGACTCGAAAACGGACACACTTTCAATCTGGATCGGCGGGAAATCCTCAAGCACAAGGAAGGGCCCGTCCTTCATGAAACTTGCAACTTGGGGCATTCCGAATAACCCGCCGCGCTGGCCGGAAGTTGCGGCCGCCGTGGATAAAATCCTGAATGCCTACAAGGACAGCGCCAAGCCCTACGAGCGCATTGGAGAATGGGTGGACAGGATCGGCTGGCCGAAGTTCTTTGACCTGACGGGATTCGAGTTCACCAAGTACCACATAGAAGACGGCCCAGGCGCAAGGGCGACGTTCAACATGTCGTCGCAGGCAAGGCCTTAGGGGACGGGGGACTTATGCCGGAGGATTTATGGTAGAAAAGATTTTTGAAAAAACAACCGTTTTTGAAAACGGCAAACCGCCCGCACTTAACCTCTCCAAGGGCGACGCGGAAGAAATTGTCGTTACAGGAGGCCAAAGCTGGAAGTGTCCCGTTTACACACGCCGCATGCCTCCGTGCAGGAATGAATGCCCTTCAAGCGAAGACATCAGGGGGTACCTTACCGAAGTTGCGCAGGCGGAAATGCTCAAAAAACCGCTCGACGAGGCTTTCGACAACGCATGGTACACCCTTACGGACAAAAACCCGATGCCCGCCACCCACGGAAGGATATGCCCTCACCCTTGCGAAACCGGATGTAACCGGCAGCACAAAGATTCCTCCGTTGCGATTAACAACTTCGAGCGCTATATCGGCGACCACGGCCTTAAACGCGGCCTGAAGCTGAAAAAACTCACCGATGAGAAAAAGGACAAAAAGGCGGCGGTTATAGGTTCCGGGCCGTCGGGACTGTCTTGCGCCTATCAGCTTGCGCGGCGCGGCTATCCGGTAACCGTATTCGAGGCATTTGAAAAGGCCGGAGGAATGCTGCGCTACGGCATACCGGAGTACCGGCTTCCAGAAGACGTTCTTGACGGTGAAATAAAAAACATCCTCGACCTGGGGGTGGAACTGAAACTCAACACGCGGATCGGCAAGGACATATCGTTCGACGATATAAAAAAGGAATACGACGTCGTTTATCTTGCCGTCGGCGCCCACAAGGGCGTGACGATAGGGGTTGAAGGCGAAGACAGCGCTAACGTCTTTACGGGCGCAAGTTACCTTAACCGCATTAAGTCTGGCGCGGAGGTCGAAGTAGGCAAGAACGTGGTCGTAATCGGCGGCGGCGACAGCGCCGTTGACGCCGCGCGCGTATCGTTGCGCCTGCTCAGCGATTCCAGCAAAACGGCTCTCGACAGCGCGCGGGTAACCAAGCGCATATTCGAAAAGGCAAACGTAACAATCCTCTACCGCCGCACGAAAAACGAGATGCCCGCCATCAAACAAGACGTAGAAGAAGCGGAGAACGAGGGAATCCATTTCGAGTTCCTGGCGGCTCCGGTCGGATTCGTAACCGACGGGGGGCGGGTTAAATCGATAACGTGCACACGCATGGAACTGGGTGAGCCGGACAGCTCCGGCAGACGCCGTCCGGTGCCGATATCCGGTTCCGAATTCACAATTAATACGGATACCGTAATTGTCGGCATAGGCCAGTCGCCCGAACTGGTTGGCGGCCTTGCCGAACTCGCAAACGAATGGGGCTTTATCGACGTGAACGACTCGCAGGAAACCAAGGTGAAAGGTATTTTCGCCGGTGGCGACGTGCAGGGCCTTGGCATATCGACCGCATCGGTGGGCCACGGACGAAAGGCCGCAGAGGCGATGGATTCGTATTTAAAAGGCGTGCGCCACAGGGTCGTTGCCCTGCCCCGCCCCATTAAGGAAACCGAAATGAGGCTCGATTATTACCCTCCCGTGCCGCGCAATGAGGAAAAAAGCCTTTCCGTCGAAGAGCGGATACACGGCTTCGAGGAAGTCAACCAGACCCTTAGCGCGGAACAGGCGCTTGCCGAATCACAACGGTGCATGAGTTGCGGGCTTTGCTCGGTGTGCGACGAGTGCAGGATCATGTGTCCGCGTGACGCGATA
>JAZFVB010000122.1:0-4016 GCA_036447515.1 Nitrospinota bacterium | reverse complement strand
TCGCGCGTGGTCGATAAGCATGTTGGTCAGTTGCG
Source organism: Nitrospinota bacterium (assembly GCA_036447515.1). Lineage (GTDB taxonomy): Bacteria > Nitrospinota_A > UBA7883 > JACRGQ01 > JACRGQ01 > JAZFVB01. The sequence continues at coordinate 3,981 of JAZFVB010000122.1, read as the reverse complement.
CGTCATCGTTAATCTTTTCGCCTTTGTACGTTTTGCCGATCCATCCGCCGAAATCGGGGAAGGCGTAAAACGCGCCCTTGGGCATGATGCACGATACGCCGTCGAGCCCGTTGAGGGCGGCCACCATTACGTCGCGGCGTTTTTTGAACTCCGCAACGCGTTCGGCCAAAAAGTCCAGGTCGCCCAGCGCCCTTGCGCCGCCGAACTGCATCGGCGTTACGGGGTTGGAGGTCGACTGGCTCTGTATGTTCGACATCGCCTTTACGATTTCCGCCGGACCGAGAGTGTAACCCAGCCTCCAGCCGGTCATCGAATACGTTTTACTCCATGCGTTGACCAAAAGGGTGCGGCTTTTCACGTCATCGCCCAGCGTTGCGGGCGACAGCGGTTTTCCCTCGTAAACGATCTTGTCGTAGCACTCGTCCGATACGATAATGAAGTCGCGCTTTACGGCGAGTTCGGCTATCGCCTTTACCGTATCGTCGCTGTAAACGGCGCCCGACGGGTTTCCGGGCGAGTTAAGGATAAGTGCTTTGGTTTTATCGGTGATTTTCGATTCCAGCTCTTTTATATCGGGGTTGAACCCGTCCTCGGCGCGGCAATCGACTATTACCGGCGTCGCGCCCGCCAGCATAACCTGGTCGGGGTAGGTAACCCAGTAGGGCGCGAAGATTATAACTTCGTCGCCTTCTTCATAAAGCACCTGCGAAATGTTGTAAAGGGAATGCTTGGCGCCGAGCGAGACGATAACTTCGCCGGGTTTGTAATCGAGGGCGAGGTCTTTTTTTACCCAATCGATGACGGCTTTTTTTATCGCCGGCGTACCGCTTGCCGGCGTGTATCCGTTATGCCCGTCGCGGATCGCCTTTATCGCCGCTTCCTTGGCGAAATCGGGCGTATCGAAATCCGGCTCGCCCGCGGCAAAGTTTATAACCCCCTTGCCTTCGGCGTTGAGTTTTTTAACTTTTGCGCTTGTGGCAAGAGTTGGCGATTCCTTCAAACTTAACATCCTTGTTGCCAGTTTCACTATACGCACCCCTTTATGATTTGAATTTTTCTTTCAAGGCGGCCGCAACCGGTGGAGGCACAAGGTCTTTTACGTCTCCTCCCAGCTCCCAAACTTCCTTGATTATTCTCGAACTGATGAAATTATACTCCTCGCTGGGCATCATGAAAACGGTTTCCACTTTTTCATTAATGGTCCTGTTCATCTGGCTCATCTGCAATTCGAATTCGAAATCGGAAACCGCCCGAAGTCCGCGCAGGATTACCTGCACGCCGCGCTGATCGCAGAAATCGGTCAGGAGGCCGCTGAACGGCCACACCTCGACTTTGTCAAGATTCCCAACCGCTTTTTCGACCAGTTCCACGCGTTCCTTCAGGGGGAAGAGCGGCTGTTTTTTCGGATTTTCCGCCACCGCGATAAGAACCTTATCGAAGACCGAAAGCCCCCTTTCGATGAGGTCCAGGTGGCCATTTGTTATAGGGTCGAAAGTTCCGGGATATACTACGGCTTTTCTCATATTAAAAGAATATTAACTATATTTTCTGGACGCAAGATTTTTTTAACGAGACGGCTTTTCTTACGGCGTCAATAACGTCGGGCGTCCCAAGTTTGTAATATTGCAGCAATTCATCCGAATTCCCAGACGTGGCAAAGCAGTCCCTAACGCCCACGCGGATTACCGGCACGGGATCGCTTTCGGAAGCGGTTTCCGCCACGGCCGAGCCGAGCCCGCCGATTATGGAGTGCTCCTCCGCCGTAACCAACGCGCCGCTTTCCCGTGCGGCTTTTTGTATCGCCTCCCTATCGATAGGCTTTATCGTGGACATATTGATTACGCCTACCGATTCGCCCTCCTTTTTCAGTTGTTCCGCCGCTTCCAGCGCCTTGTGAATCATAAGGCCGCACGCAATTATCGTTGCATCCGTTCCTTTTTCCAGCACGTCGGCGCGACCGAACTCCATAATCTTATTTTCGCCGTATATGACCGGGAACTTTTCACGCGTAAGCCGTATGTACACCGGCCCATTGAACGCCGCCGCGGCCTTTATTGCCGCCACGGTTTCGTATGCGTCGGCGGGAATAACCACGGTCATTTCGGGTATCGCGCGCATTATCGCCAAATCCTCGTTGGCGTGGTGCGACGGGCCGTCCGGCCCCACCGTAATTCCGCCGTGCGTGGCGACGATCTTTACGTTCGCGCGAGGGTAGGCGATTGACTGGCGCACCTGTTCCCACGCCCGGCCGGTGGCGAAAATCGCGAAGGTGGAAGCGAATGGAATTTTGCCTCCCGCCGCCAGTCCCGCCGCCGTGCCCATCATGTTCTGTTCGGCGACGCCCATGTTAAAAAAGCGTTCCGGGAATTCCTTTGCGAAAGTGGCGGTCTTTGTGGAAGACGAAAGGTCGGCGTCCAGTACCACTATATCTTTATTTTCGCGGCCGAGTTCGAGAAGCGTTTTGCCGTAGTACTCGCGAAGGGCCAGCTTTTCAGACATTGCCTGTTACCGTGGCGCCTTCGAGTTCTTTCAGCGCTTCTTTGAGTTCGTCGTCGTTTGGCGCAATGCCGTGCCATCCCGCCTTGTTTTCCATGAAAGATACGCCCTTGCCCTTGACGGTATGCGCCCATATAAGCGCCGGGATGCCTTTTACTTCTTTTGCGATATTAAGCGCATCGACGATCTGGGCAAAGTCGTGGCCGTCGATTTCCTGCACATGCCATCCGAAGGCCTTCCACTTTTCGCCTATCGGGCTGATGTCCATTATGTCTTCGATGAACCCATCGATCTGGAGCTTGTTGTTGTCCAGAATCGCCACCAGGTTATCGAGCTTGTAATGGGCCGCCGCCATGGCCGCTTCCCATATCTGGCCTTCCTGTATTTCGCCGTCGCCAAGAAGGGCGTAAACGGCGTTTTTACCGCCGTCAAGGCGCACGGCAAGAGCCAGTCCGTTGGCCTGCGAAAGCCCCTGGCCCAGCGATCCGGTGGTAATTTCAACGCCGGGAGTGATGCGGGAAAAAGGGTGTCCGCTTAATATGCCTTCGATCCGCCTTAATTTCGCAAGCTCGGCTTTATCGAAGTAGCCGCATTCCGCAAGGGCCGCGTAAAGGGCCGGGGCGCCGTGTCCCTTGGAAAGGACGAAGCGGTCGCGCGCTTCACCGGGTTCCCTGCCGGGCGAGTGGTCCATCACGGAGAAATAAAGAGCGGTTATTATGTCGATGCACGAAAGGGAGCCGCCGGTGTGGCCGGAACCCGCCTTATGGAGCATTTTCAGTATATCGACGCGCAACCTTCGCGCAATCTCCTTCAAATCGTCAACGTCGTCCGTGCGTTTCAAAACATGCCCCCATAAAGTTCAATAAGTGTAAGAGCCTAGCATAAACGAACATGCCTCTGCAATTGGAAAGCCCTTTTGAACTATACGGGATCGTTAATCTTAAAGAAAGCCAGCTTAGGCTTTGCCCGGCCTTGAATCGGCGCAACAGTCCCCCGGCCATCAGTTCAAGCGCCAGGCTTTTTCCAGCCTTCGTATTTCGTGCTGTAGGTGTTGGGCGCTCAGCCCCTTGCCGCGCATCATTTCGTTTTGAAGGCTTTCGAAGTACCTTTTCTTTTCCTGGTGGTAGAAACGGTCTAGCTCGGATTTCTTCTTGAGCATGTCCGAAATTATTTCCTCGCGCATTTTATTTTCTTCGAGCTTCATTTCTATTTCCATATTTTCCGTCTTTTGCCTTCGCAACGATTCCAGCTCTCTTTTAAGTACGTCGACCCGTTTTCCCCTGGTTTTCTCCAGTTCCTTTTCAAACTGCACCCTTCTGCTTTTTTCGAGCTGTTCGAGTTCGTTTTCCATCCGCGTTCGGCGTTCGGCGGTTCTTTTCCATATCTTGCGGGACATTTTTTTCAGCATCTTCTTTCTTTTCGATTCCAGCTCTTCCCTTATATTCATCAGCATCTTCACTTTTTCGCTTTCAACAAGTGGGCGGA
>JAZFVB010000121.1:0-7243 GCA_036447515.1 Nitrospinota bacterium | reverse complement strand
GAGGGGCGTTTCAGGGAGTTATCGGCGGACGAGCTTAAGCTTTCGTACCGCTCAAGCTTACTGCCGCAAGGCGCAATCATAACCAAAGCCGTTTTCAGGCTGAACGAAGGCGGCAGGGACGAAATACTCGAAAAGATGAAGCTTGCCGACGCCCGAAGAAAGAAGACGCAGCCGCTGGACGTTCCGAGCGCGGGTTCGGTCTTTAAAAATCCGCCCGGCGGCCATGCCGGAGAGATTATAGACGAACTCGGCCTTAAGGGAATGAGCGTGGGCGACGCGCAGGTAAGCCAGCGCCATGCGAATTTCATCGTGAACACGGGGCAGGCGAGGGCGCGCGACGTTCTGGAGCTTATGCGCAAAATCGAGGAAGCGGTTTTTAACAACAAAGGCATCCGCCTTGAGCGCGAAATAAAACTTGCCGGGAGTTTCGACATATGAACGTAAGAGCGGAAGGATTGAGGCTGGGCATTTTGAGCGCCGACAGAAGACCAAGGGGCTTCGGGAAAGAATATCCCGCACAGAGGTCCGAAAAGCTCTTGCGTTTTCTGCTCTTTGTCATGCTGGCGGTTCTCGCGGCTTCGGGACTCTTATCGCTTTACCAGAAAGCATTGACGCATCCCTACTTCGAGGTGAGGGAGGTTAATATCAGCGGCCTTGAAAGGCTTTCCGGGAAAGGCCTCCTTGCCGTGCTAAATCCGGTTCTTACCGGCAATATATTTACGCGCGACATCAAAAAAGCGATATCGCTTTTGAACGCGCAACCGTGGATAGAGTCGGCTTCCGTGAGGCGGAATTTTCCCGACATGATCGAGGCGGTCATTAAGGAGCGAAAGCCGGTCGCCGCCGTCCTGTTGGACAGGCTCTATCTGGTTGACGCCGGCGGTTACCTGCTGGAGGAAACCGTTCCGGAGGACGGACGCCTGATTATCAGCGGTTTTCGCCACCGCCTGAAAGTCGGCCAAACGATTCCGGACGAGCGTTTTGCGGACGCGTTAAGAATGGGGGAAATCATTTCCAACGACGTTTTTTTCAAAGACCATGTGGAAATTGTCGATCTCAGCTACCCGGAGAAGGTTACCGTTCACCTGGCAAAAAGCGGCGCAATACTTTATTTCGGGCCCGATCGGCGGGAATGGGAAGAGAAATTTCTGGAATACCTTACAGTGCGGAAGATACTTTCCGAGACGGGCGTTCCTTTCGAATCGATAGACCTTTCGTTTAAAAATCGGGCAGTAGTCGTGCGCAAGGACGACCCCGCCCCGATAGAAAAAATAACTTTTAAAGGGGGTATGATAGATGGCTAAAAGAGACCGGGAAATAGTTGTAGGCCTTGATATAGGCACTACGAAAATCTGCTGTACGATTGCCGAGATCAACGGTGACGGCATACTGGACATCATCGGCATCGGCACACACCCATCGCGTGGATTGCGCAGAGGGGTGGTGGTAAATATCGAAAGCACCGTTGAATCGATAAAGTCGGCGGTGGAAGAGGCCGAACTCATGGCCGGGCGGGAGATAGAGTCCGTTTACGTGGGCATTGCCGGCGGCCATATAAAGGGCTTCAACAGCCACGGAATCATCGCCGTGAAAAACAGGGAAGTGATGGAAGCCGACAAGGAGCGGGTTGTAGAGGCCGCCAAAGCCGTTGCCATCCCGATGGACCGCGAGGTGATACACATTATTCCGCAAGACTACATCCTTGACGGACATGACGGCATCCAAGAGCCGCGCGGGATGTCCGGCGTCCGCCTTGAAGCGCGCATACATATAATCACCGGCGCGGTAACAAGCGCGCAGAATATCATCAGGTCGGTAAACCGCGCGGGGCTGGACGTAGAAGACATAATAGTGGAACAGCTTGCCTCGGCCGAAGCCGTTCTCGATCCCGAAGAAAAGGACCTCGGCGTGGCCCTTGTGGACATAGGCGGGGGGACGTCGGATATCGCCATCTTCGCGGAAAGCTCGGTTCGTTATACATCCGTCATCTCCCTTGGCGGAAACAATATAACAAGCGATATTGCCATCGGGCTCAGGACGCCGCAGAGCGAAGCCGAGAAGCTGAAGCGAAAGCACGGATGCGCAATGAAGGCGCTTGTGGGGCGCGGCGACCAGATTGAAGTGCCAAGCGTCGGAGGGCGCGAACCGCGCGTTTTAAGCAGGGACGTGCTAAGCGAAATAATCGGACCGCGGGTGGAAGAAATTTTCCATATGATCCTGCGGGACGTCGAAAATTCCGGTTACATAGAGGGCATCACTTCCGGCCTGGTAATAACCGGCGGCGCAACCATACTGGAGGGCCTGCCGGAGGTGGCCGAAAGTGTTTTCGGGCTTCCCGTAAGAAGGGGTTTCCCCAAGGGAGTAGGCGGCCTGGTGGACGTTGTCAACTCGCCGCAGTTTTCCACTTGCGTGGGGCTCCTTATGTTCGGCCAAAAGTCGAGACAGGGCGGGAAGCGCAAGAAGCCCCTTAAAGGGCGAAACCTTTTCAACAACGTAGTGGACAGCATGAAAGGCTGGGTAGAGGATTTCTTTTAAACAATATGGAACTAATAATATTTTATCGGGGGTAATTAAATGAAAATGAATCATGACATGTTCAAAGATTCCGAACAGCCTGTTTTCGAGTTCGCAAAGGAAGAGAACCACAACGCGAAGATCAAGGTAATGGGCGTAGGCGGCGGCGGATGCAACGCCGTGGCGACTATGATGGGATTCAACATCGAAGGCGTTGAATTCATCGTATGCAACACGGACGTCCAGGCGCTCAACAAGTCGCCCGTTTCGGTAAAGCTGCAGATAGGCGGAGCGATCACGCGCGGCCTGGGAGCGGGGGCAAACCCGGAAATCGGCCGTAAGGCGGCCCTGGAAGACACGGAGACTATAACCTCCATGCTTGAGGGATGCGACATGGTGTTCATCACCGCGGGCATGGGCGGCGGCACGGGCACCGGCGCGGCGCCGATTATCGCCTCGATAGCGAAAAACATGGGCGCCCTTACCGTCGGCGTCGTTACGAAACCGTTTTCATTCGAAGGTGCGAGAAGGGCAAGGCATTCCGAAGAAGGGTTGGAGGAACTGAAAAAATCCGTGGACACGCTTATTACCATTCCCAACCAGAGGCTTTTGGGGATAGTCGATAAAAAGACGTCGCTCATAGAGGCGTTCAGGCTGGCCGATACGGTCCTTTCAAGCGCCGTAAAAGGAATATCCAACCTCATAACGGTTCCCGGCCTGGTAAACCTCGACTTTGCGGACGTTCAGACGATCATGTCCGAGATGGGGCAGGCGCTGATGGGTTCCGGTACAAGCAGCGGCGAAAACCGAGCGGTGGACGCCGCGCAGAAATCGATACATTCCCCGCTTCTGGAAGATACTTCCATCGAGGGGGCGATGGGCGTGCTGATAAACATCACTGGCGGTGAAAACATGACGCTCCACGAAATTAACGAAGCCGCGATGGTAATACAGAAAAACGCCCATGAAAACGCCAACGTCATATTCGGCGCGGTCATAGACCCGCAGATGGACGACGAACTGCAGGTAACCGTAATAGCGACCGGCTTCGATCACACGGGTGAAATGGGGATAGATAGATCGGCTCCGATAGCCCGTCATGAAACGCCGCCAACCCACAACCGTGAAAAAGATGATGGGGACAAGAAAGACGGCGACGACGGGAAAGAGAACGTGACGAAAATGCCGCTTAACAGGGGCGGCGGCAGGGAACGCAAGCCGCTTGTTTCGCTGGACCTTCGCGACTTCACGGACGAGCTGGACATACCGACATTCATTCGGAACCAGGCCGACTAGGCGGAGGCGGCATGAACAAAGCCAAGGCGATGCTTGCGCAAAAAATATCCAACAGTGTGCTCAGAAAGGACAACGGGGTTCTTAAAAAGAACCTCCACCACCTCATTCAGACGTACAAGCGCAACGCCCAAATCCAGCAAAAAATCGACGAGATAGCCGAAATGATATTGGGCTGCGAAGACTTCAGGTCGATTATCATGAAGACGACGGATTCCATAAAGTCGTGGTTCGGCCTCAGCGCGGCCACATTTTGCCTCACTCCCGAGTTCCGTAATTTGCTTGGGGTCTACAGCTCGACGAAGGAGCGCACGGAAGACCCCGTTAACGAAAGGCTTTTTTTTATGGACGGGGAAAAACTTACGGAGTTTTTCATGGGGGCCAAGGAACCCGTCCTGCGGGGGAAAGTGGAGCACGGATCGGTCCATTTTTTCGACGTAAAGGCGGTAAGGCGCATACGCTCTGAGGCGCTTATACCGCTGCACTACGCCGGCGGTATCATAGGTTCGCTTAACCTGGGCAGCAACGACCCCGTTAGATACCAGGAAGGCGCCGCAACCGATTACCTTAACCGGCTTGCGAGAATGACCACGCTTTCGATATATAACGTGTACCTGAAATCATTGGTTGGAGAGAAGGCCGAAGCAGCAGCGAATTAGTTTGAAAAATCCTCCCGCTGTGCCAGAATGTACGCAAGAAAGGGGGATTGTTATCGGATGTCCCAAACGGATATGCTGCTTGAAAGCGGGACCAACGAACTCGAAATCGTTGAGTTCCGGATAGACTTTAAGCGGCCCGACGGTGAAGTAATGCATGGTTACTACGGCGTAAATGTTGGAAAGGTCCGCGAAATAATAAGAACCCCCGAAAGTTTCTCGGACGTGCCCAAGTCGCATCCCGCCGTTGCCGGCATGATTAACCTGCGCGGAAAGATTATTCCCGTTATCGATCTGCCGATATGGCTCAATAAGGACGACCCGAACATGAAGCGCGAAAGGGTGATAATCACCGAATTCAACAACGTCACCAACGGCTTCATGGTGCACACGGCTTCGCGTATCCACCGTGTTTCATGGGATAAGGTGGAATCGCCGTCAGGCATTATGAACCAGGCGGAAAGGGAATGCGTGACGGGTCTCTTGAAGTTTGATGAAAAAATCATCATGCTCCTGGACTTCGAACGGATTGTGAGCGAAATATTCCCGGGAATGAGCTTCACGTCAAAACCGATAAAGACGGAAAAAAGGCGGAACGGAAAAACAATATTCGTGGTTGAGGACAGCGCATTCGTAAGGCAACAGATGGTAGGTATTCTAAAGACCGCGGGGTACAGGGTTTTTATGGCCGAAAACGGGCTGGAAGCGTTGAACAAGCTGACAGGCATTGCGGATGACTCCATGAAGAAAAGCATACCGATAGAGCGCTATCTGAACCTGATCATATCGGACGTGGAGATGCCGAAGATGGATGGACTGCACCTGACGATGAAGATTAAGGATAACCCCATCCTTAAGAACATTCCTGTAGTGGTCTTCTCCTCAATGGTTAACGTCGAAAACAAGAAGAAGTGGGCGTCGCTGGGTGCGGTGGATTTCATTGGGAAACCGGATATCGACCGGCTCGTCCACATTATCGACTCCCAGCTTACTTGAAGCCGTTTTGCCTTCAACCAGCATACCCCCGTCGTCCATAGCTGGAATACTGGATAAGGTTAAAACGCCTTTTTACTATTACGACGCGCGAATCGTCCGCTCCCGCTATCGCGGCCTGCGTGGCGCTTTGCCGAGCGACTGGAAGATATTTTTCGCGGCGAAGGCCAACCCCAACGTTGCGATACTGGAAATTTATCGAAAGCTCGGCGCAATGGCCGAATGCGCGTCGGCGGGCGAAATAGAAGCCTGCCTAAAGGCGGGGTTCGCCCCCAAAAAGCTGGCGCTCTCCGGGCCGGTAAAGACCGGCGCCGAATTAAGGGCCATTAAAAAGAACCCGCCCTTTATCGTTCACGCGGAAACGCCCGAAGAGCTTAGAGAGCTTAAAGAACTTAAAGCGCCCCTTAAGATCGCGTTGAGGGTGAATCTCGACATCGGAATAAAAAAAGACGCCGGCAACGTAATGATAGGCGGGAAGGAAAAATTCGGTTTTTTATCCAAAGACATAGGCGGTTTTTTGGAAAATTCAGGCGGGGTGAACGTATGCGGGTTCCACATGTACATGGGCACTCAGATACTGTCGTCGAGGGTGTGGCTCAAGGGTGCGGAACGATTTCTTGATTGGGTGTTGGAAACGTGCCGTAAAAGCGGTTTCAACCCTTCGTACATAAACCTCGGCGGTGGGGCGGGGGCGCCGTATGGGGGAAACGACAGTGAATTCGACCTGCAAAAGTTCAAGACAGGCCTTGCGCGAATCGAAAAGAAGTTTTCGAAAGAGCCCGAGCTTTTGGACGCCGTATTTTATATCGAGCCGGGACGTTATCTTGCCGCGCCTACGGGCGTTTACGTGATGAAAGTAGTTGCGATAAAGAAAATGCGCGGCGTTAACTTCGCGCTGACCGACGGCGGGATACACCACGCGCTTTTCCCCTTCCGCGTCAGCAGGTCTTTCCCCGCGCGGCTCATCAACCGCAAGGGCGGCAAGCTTTCAAAAAAGTACATTCTCGGCGGGCCGCTTTGCACCTCGCTGGACCAAAGCGACCTGCCCGTAACGCTTCCGGAGCTTCGGGCCGGAGACGTGATAGGCATCTACCAGTCCGGTTCTTATGGCTATACGGCGGGGATGCACTATTTTTTGAGCCATCCGATGCCGGGTGAGGTCCTTAAAGACGGGAAGAATCTCTATCTCATCCGCAAACCTTCCGCGTCGAAACACTTTTTTGATTTGCAGACTAAGAAAAGTCTGTAAAAGAACGGGCGTTGCCGCAATTAAGTATGGTGTCCCCTTAATTCCTCTAAACTAATTCAGTTGAGATATATTCTGCTTTATAGTATATAAGGGCATGGAAGGGGTGTATTATGATCCTCAGAGAGTTCTGGGAATCGTAAAGTCCGAAAGGGCGATTGTAATGATTAGCCGAAAGGCTTTCCATCCTTTGTATGCAAAGGCTTGAACAGTGAATAATTTACACCCCTTCTAAATTTTGGAGCCGATCAATGAAAACACAGACTAACGAGCAGATCGCTTTTTTAAGGAGAGTATGGCTCACTAAAAATGCGAGGTTCCGTGCAGCAAAAAGACTTGAACAGTACCACTTGTGGTGTAATTGGCTTCTTGCGATTTATTCAAGCTCAATTCTGTTAATGTCAGCAGCGAATACATTTGGGATTTTTCAAGAAAGAAGTACATTTTTAGTCTACGGTATTCTTTCTGCGTCATTTTTAATTCTCATTATTTCCTTACTCTTAGGCGGATATAATTTCAGTGCTCGAGCTGTGAGAATGCA
>JAZFVB010000120.1:0-2966 GCA_036447515.1 Nitrospinota bacterium | reverse complement strand
CCATCCACGGCCACCCCGACCGGCTTGCCGAACTCCCCGTCCTTGTCGCCCCTCGTTCCCCATTGCAGGATGAACTTTCCATCATCGGTGAATTTTTGAACCCTTGAGTTTCTCGCATCGGCTACGAAGACGTTTCCGTCGGTATCCACCGCTATCCCCATTGGCTCGTTGAACTCGCCCGGCTCTCCGCCCGACTTGCCCCACTGGTTTATAAGGTCGATCCGCTCTTTCGGCGTGGAAAAGGGCCACCACGCTATCGAAGAAACAGCGGCCAGTATTATCGCCGCGATTATGTATTTCGTCTTCATCAAGCGTTTATTTCCCCGTCTCCTCGAAACTTATGGGCTCGAAGACCATCGCCTTTGAATCGCTTTCTTTCACTTTCGATTTCATCCTTACAGTCTTGCCGGCCAATTTTTCTGCGGCGGCTGAGAGCGCTCCCTTGGTTTCGAGGGTAAACTCCTGCCCGGTATCTTCAACGGTAAAGTAAAATCCGCCGTCCCTAACCCCCACCTGTCCCACCAGTTCGTACGTGATGCTGCGGGGAGTATAACCGGCGTCGTAAACTATCTGATTTAACTCCGCCTCGTTAATAAGCGGCTTGCCCTTTATGAAGCTGGCTTCCACAATGCCTTTCTTCATGTCTATGTCATACGACGCAATTTTGCCGGACTGGCGGAAAAACCGCTCCAGTCCGTAGGCGCAAAAGTAGCAGGCCAGCCCGTCGGCCTTGATGTAAACCTTGTTTTCGCCGACTATCGACGCGGCGTTTGGAACTATTTCCTTTGCCGATACGGGATGGGCGGCAAAAGCCGCGAGAAATATGGCTACCGCCAAAAAAATTGATCTCTTCATTTTTATTAACTCCCTAATAACGGGTTTCCAAAACAAGCTTAAACGTAAAATCCTTTCTCTCGCCCATACCATTTAAATCCTGGTAAATGGGAATCTGCACGCCGGCGCGTATCATGATGCGGTTGCTTGGCGAAATAAGGATTTCAGGCGATATGAAAAAGAAGGTTCCGCCGGTATCGGGATTTTTTACGCCGCCGGTTTTCGAGTAGGGTTCATTCATATAGTTGAATTCCAGGAAAAAGACGGTGTCGGTTTCCTCAAGGCCTCTAAGCTCCGGACGAAGCCCCACGGCGGCGTCGGCGAAGAAACGGTCGCCCGGTTTCGAGCCGGCATCTTCAACATGGTAAAGGTATCGCAGGTCCGCCATGTAGTACCACTTAAGACTTTCCATTCCGTAAGCCGCGCCGGCCATAAAGTCCGGCTTGTTCCTTGCCATGCTTTTATCCCCCACCGGGATAGTGGAGGCAAGCCTGATGGCGGAGGAGTACTTCTTTCCCGGAAGGTCCTTGTCCCAGAACCTGAACTGTCCAAAAACATTCGGATTTTCGATTCCGGTTTTAGAGCTTTGTTCCTCGCCGGAAGGAAACTCCTCTTCCCTTGCAAACGGTATCGAAATTCCGGCGGCAATTCCGCGCGTAAGCCCGTATGTAAACTCCTGCTCGAACTCTGTATGCCTTTCTTCCCCCTGCCTGCCGTGGGTGATCGACGTATGCATGTCGAACGCCCCTTTCCCGGGAGCCTCCGGCGCAAGCATGAAAAGCGGGGCATGGGCAAAAGAGGGGCTTGCGGCCATTGGCGGAATGAAAATGACGGCAATGGTAAGGATGGAGAAAAATTTAAAATTCTTTCTAAGAAGTTGCTTTTTCAGCAACCTGCTAATACGGGTTAATGAATCCTTAATCGTTGATCCCGTAAATGCTTTTTCCATAAATCGTCCTTTCTTCATTATCTTTAATATAACCCCGTACTTAGGTATAGAGTTCAAGTGTTTTTTTTGCCTGCTAATACGTTCCGGCGCCCACGCCAAAACCGCCATAAAACTCTTTACATCAGTCTCGATCCCGGGCGGGACACTGCGGAAAGGCTTAAGGGATACGCCGGATATTTTCACCCGAACATAATCGGCCGTGTGGACAAGAAGGAGGCGATTGACGACGTGTGCCAGCGTTAAAGTAAGCGCTCCGGCTGATTAACCTGCTCGCATTGCCGATATAGGTCTATTTGGAAAATAGTTTATGAAAAAGGATACATAAGCCAATTTAAACCTAAAAATAGCCACTAAATACGACATGAGCTTCACACACCAGCATCATGGATATTTGCATAAAATGGACTACATAAATGAAAGAAATCTATCTTTCACCCCCTAAGACCCAAATTTTATTTGCTTAATAGAAAACAATGTGTTAAAATTTATACATTAGAAAAAATGATCTTCCATATGGCTGGTCATATGAAATAGGCAGAGTGTATATTATTTCATAACATTACGGGTACTAAGGTATGTGGCGTTCCGATAACGAACTGAGCCGCAAGGAAAAGCTCCGACGCGCGCTTTACAGAACACTTCGCAACGAGTTGGACTACTCCCTTTTGCAGTTCGGCCTTATAGAGCCTTTTCACAGATTCAAAAAGGCCGCCGCCGAATACAAGTTCGTGGAAAAAAGGGAACTGAAACCACGCGCTAAAGTAAGCGAAGCGGAAAGCGACCTGATAGACGGCTTCATCGTCCTTTTTTCGGAAGAGGCCATCCCCGCCGATTTGAAAAAATACATAAGGTATTTCGACGCCAACAAGGTAACGAAGGAAAACCTGCCCGAACACATCCTCACCTCGGCGAGAATCGCGCCCGAACTTTTAAAGGCCCACAAATATTACGAGCACGCCAAGTTCCTGCAGCTTTTAAAGTCGCTCCTTCCGGTGGACTATGCGCTTTTGATACAGCAGGACGCCTCCAGCAAAAAGGACAGGTACTACCTTTCCAACTTCCATGTGAGGATAGACTGGCTGATAGACTTCGCGGCGGAATCGCTTGGCAAGGACCTGCGCTATATATCGAAAGACCTTTACGAAAAGGAGGAGAAATACGCGCAGACGATGGTTGAAAAACT
>JAZFVB010000119.1:0-8277 GCA_036447515.1 Nitrospinota bacterium | reverse complement strand
GTAAAGAACGTAAGTGATGAACAGCGCCGGCGCTAGAATTATAAGCAGCCTGAAGAAAAATATTTTCACGTTTTCCAAATCCTTGAAATAGGCAACCGCCGAAAACGCAAGGGGCCGGATGTACCCCTTGACGTTAGCCTTATCCATATTGAACGAATGCCTTGCAAGGCTCAGCCTGGCCATGTGGTCGTCCGGCGATATGGCTACTGCGTCCTTTGCCGTCTCAACGGCCTTTTTCAGGTCGCCGCTGCGCGCCAACTGTTCCGCCTTCAGAAGAAAATACCTGGATATAAAAAAAAGATTTCTCGATCCAAGCCGTTTTTTCCACGCCTGGATATTTTCTATCTCTTCCCCTACGGCCAGCGAGTCGCCTTCTTCATTGAAGCGGTCAAGAGCTTTCAGGATATCGGAAATGGACTGCATGAACGCAAGTTCGTTATTAACGATCAGGGAAGCGGGCGCATATTTTTCTTTTGGGATATCCGGCGGGTTTTGCGCCCACGCATGGGGCGAGGATACAAGCGCAAGAACGATTAAAATACCGAAAGTTCCAAATGCCCCGGACGGCGTTCGGTCAGTCTTCAAAAAGCTCATCAAGTTTCGCCTGTACCGATTCATTATAGTCTTCGTGCAAAAGGGCTCCCTTTTTCTGCATTTTCTGCTTTCGTTCCGCTAAATCCATTATTTTTTCGATTTTCACAACGGCTTCCTTGCAGTAGAGGTCGATCATTCCCGCGGTGGTGCCGTCGTCGAAGATAACAGCTAGCATTGATCGCTGGCCTACGAGGACTATGCTTATGCTGTCCTTTTTACCTTTATGGAACATATTTGCGAAATGCGGCTCGCCAAGAATCTTTGCCAGCTCCCGCGTTGCGGAAAAGCTCCCGGCAACAAGGGCCGAAACCGTCTCTGAGTTGGCGTTCACTTTTTCGCCCACCTGCGTTATAAGGTGCCCCTCCTTGTCGATAAAGAAAACGCCCTTTGCCTTGGAAAGCTTCAGGAACTCCACAAGGAGCGAGTCTATTTGATCTACAATATCTTTGTAGAACACAATCCGTTTGCTTCTTAATGCCTCGTCTTCGTACATGGGTTACAGTTTATCCTCAAATATCTCTACTTTGCTTTTTGAACGCAGTTCGGCGAATATACTTTCGGTAAGCTTCTTCTTCTTTTTGTTTTTAAGTATGGCGGTAATTTTCGCGCTGTATTTTTCCAGCCCTCCCGGAAAAGCCGCGGAGTGCGACTGGAAGTATTCCTCGACTACTTCCTTCGGTATTTCCAGCTGCTGGGCCAGGTTGGGATATTTATTTTTTACCATTGCGGTCATTACAATGTTTCTTATTGCCTCGTTCTTAACGTTGTCCATATTCAGCAGGCGCGATTTTAAAAACTCCTCGAATTTATCCTTCGAGCCGAACCTCTTGACGAATTGGTTTACCTGCGCCTCAAGCTGTTTCTTATCAACGGTGATCTTTTTGTTTTTCGCCTCCTGCATGAGCAGGGAATGGTTTATAAGATTTTGGATAGAGTTAACCGCCTCCTTTTTGGAGAGCTTCTTGAAATCCTCCACTTCGCCGGAGGCGTTCAATCTGTATTGCACCTGGGAGTAGTTCAAAAAGAACTTCCTGCTTATCTTTGCCCCGTTGACCGTCGCCACCACAACCTCTTTTTTCTTGGGAGCGGAGGTTGCCTGCATGGCGGTCGACGATGCGGAAGACCCCTGCTCGTTGAACTTTGCCAGCACGAGTTTGGCGGCAACTTTCAGGGTGTTCATAACGCCTTCTCCACTGGCCGCAACGGACACCGTCGTCGGCGCATTGTATTTATTTATCTTTTCTTCCAGCCAGGAAACTTCCGCCGCGTCCGGCAGGTCGCGCTTGTTCCATTGAATTACCATCGGGAACGTTTTTATGTCGATGCCATTTTCCTTGAGGTTACCGACGAGGTCGTTGAGCGATTCAATGTTTTCATCGAGCTTCTTCCTTTGCGAATCCGCAACGAATATCACGCCGTCCGCTCCCTGCAGCACAAGCTTGCGCGTGGATGCATAATAGACTTGGCCTGGCACCGTGTAGAGTTGGAACTTAGTGTTCATTCCCTTCACCTTTCCAAGGTCCAGGGGAAGGAAGTCGAAAAACAGCGTCCTGTCTCCTTCGGTCGCTATTGCCGTCAGGTCGCCCTTGTGGTCATCGGGCGCCTTTTGGTGTATCACTTCAAGATTCGTGGTTTTGCCGCTCTGCCCCGGCCCGTAAAAGACCAGCTTGCAGCTTACTTCCTTTCTTGCGAAGTTTATTTGTACCATATCTTGTTAAATTCTAATCCATGGAAACAATTTTTTTTATCTGATTTGCGGTCTGGAACATTTCCGCGTTAACGCTGCCTATGTCGGTTCCCTTTTCCAGTATCACCACGAAGAGGGAGCTTCCCAGATCGGAGATAACCATATCGCCTCTGGAGGCGGTTATATGGTATTGAGAATAACTACTAAACGCCATCTCCTTGCAGGCGTTTTTGAGCGCCAGCCCCACCGAAGATGCAAGCGCCGACAGCATGTCGCGGTCGAAACGTTCGCTTATTTGCCCTTCTATCAGTATTCCGTCGTATGTACACACAAGCGCCCCCGTTACCCCCATTGTTTTATTGAACTTCTCAATTGCAGTTCTAATCATGTTCATTATACAAGGTCTTCGATGTAACGGCTGATTCGTTTGTCTATTTCATTCAGGTCCGCCTGCGGTCCGGCGACAATGGCCAGTATGGCATAGAAGACGTTGACTATTATGATATAACCCTCGCCCGTAAGAACCTGCCCCCGTTGGAAGTTGCCGATTCCCATCTTTGTAGTGCAAAGACCCGAATTACGGAAAATGTCGGCAACCAGCGACGATACCTTTTCGCTTGCTTTGCCTCCTTTCCAGATCGATTTTATATCCACCCCCGAAGGGTCGATAAGATGAAGCGAAACCACGTCGTCCAGTTTTGAAAAGTAGGAAAGCTTGTTTATTATGTTCTCGTAATCCGAAGACTGGGCGCTTTGCAAGCCGTCTATTTTTTCAGTTCTGATATCCTGCGTTTCATCTATTACCATGTCGGGTTTGGGTTTTTCGGGCGGCAAAGCGGCCTGATCGGATTTTTTTGCCGCACCCCCGGCCTTTTGCATCGCTTTGTCGGCGGCCATTTTTATCTTTAGCGCCTTGGGATCTCTTGGACTTGTTTTAAGGACTTCCTCGGCTCTTGCATGGGCGCGTTTCCAAACTTTACCTTTATAATAAATCTGTGCCGATATGGAATTTGCCATATAATGATGTGGGTTCACATGAAGGAGTTTCTCAAAACTAATAAGGGCAGTTTTTAGATGGTCGGGTTTTTTTTCAATGTTGTAAAGTCCTACCCTGAGTTCCCCGTATGTAAAAAGAAGGTCTATCGACTTCGGGAACTGCTTAAGCCCCTTACCGCATTCTGCGATAGCAGCCTTGAAGTCTTTCTTTTCCTTAAAGCTCCGCACCCGCATGATCCATTCGGAAGGCGACGCGACGCCCTTTTTTTCAGCCATAATTCAGTCCCCGAAGCAGTAAATTACAAATTGTCACCATATAACTTATATTGTGTCGATAGGAAGTGTCAAACAGATGGCTGAAAACGCAGACGTCTTAAAAAACGTCGGCAGGTATCGCATAGAAAAGAAAATAGGCCAAGGCGCCATGGGAGTGGTCTATCTGGCGTTGGACGATATGATTGACAGAAGAGTGGCTATCAAATCCCTCCGCATGGACAGGCTTAAAACCGAGGATGAACGCAAGAATGCAAGGGAGCTTTTTTTCCACGAAGCCAAGGTGATCGGCAAGCTCAACCATAGCCACATAACGGCGATTTACGACATGGGCGTGCATGACGGGTCGCCGTACATCGTGATGGAGTTCGTGGACGGTCTAAACATAAAAGAAACCGTTGATGAGAATGTGAAGTTTACGCTCAAACAAAAGCTAAACCTCATTTCCATGGTTGCCAGGGCGATTCATTACGCCCATCAGCGCGGAATACTGCACCGCGACATTAAACCCGCCAACATAATGATCCTGGCAAACCTTGCGCCGAAAATCACGGACTTCGGAATAGCGCGAATCATGGACGCCGCTGCTTCCGGCGCCGCCAAGGCCCCCGATGAAGAAGGCGTCATAATGGGCACCCCGCACTACATGTCGCCGGAACAGATACGGGGAGGCGAGCTGGACAGAAGGTCCGATATTTTTTCTCTGGGAACACTCATGTACGAGTGGATAAGCGGGCAGAAACCTTTTGCCAGCAAAGGGCTGAAAGAGCTGCTGAGATCGATACTCAACAATGACCCCAAGCCGATTTCGAAGATATGCGATGTCGACGGCAACGTAGAAATCATACTGAAACGCGCGCTTGCAAAAGATCCGAAAGACCGCTTTCAGAGCGCCGAGGAGTTTTCCGACATCTTGGAGCTTTACATAAACAAGATGGAAATGGAGGATAGCAGGCCCATTTCCAGGCAGTTCTCCTACGACAAGCTGCAGATAGTCCGGCAGCTTAAAAAAGATTACGTCTTCTTCTCCGATTTTACGGAAGAAGAACTATTTTCCATTTTTAAGCTTTCCGGCAAGGAAGTGTTTAAAAAGGACGAACACATCATCAAAGAAGGGACATCCGGCACCAAGATGTACATAATAATTTCGGGCAAGGTTCTCATTTACAAGAACGTGGAAGGCAAGAAGATGAATCTCAAGAAAATGGGCGTGGGAAACTGCATAGGCGAAATGTCCATAATAGACAGGATGCCTCGCTCGGCCAGCGTCATAGCGCTGGAGCATACGGCGCTTATCGCCATCAACGAAACGGTGTTGCGCCTTTCAAACCCCAAACTCGCCCTTAAGCTCTACCGGAACCTGGCGGCGATGATTTCAGAAAAACTCCGGGTTACGGACGCGAAATACCTCGACCTACTAGCCGGCCGGGGATAAAAAAGCCGGTCTTAAGATAGACATATTTGTGCCGGTAGGTGGGCGGCAGCTACCGCTGATTCACACCTCGATGTTCCGTAGCGACTTTGCGCCCATCCGCATCGGAACGATAGTCACAGCCGCCGTAAGCGCCACGATTATGGCGTAGAAGAGGTAAACGTCGGCGCCTCCCACGTCCTTGCTCAGAAACTTCATTGAAAGGTGAACCCATATCGGCCGGACGCCGAACATTACCATTACGCCGACGTACGCCAGGCTTATAAGCATGTAATAGATAGCCCCTATCGAGGTCCCTATCTCGGCGATATTTTCGAAGTCGAATACGGGGTATACGGCCCCAAGGCCCACTCCAAGCCCCGTAAGCCCTATCGTGATGAAAAATATCCCGCCCATAGATATTGCCGTAAGGAAAGGATCGACGGCCAGGAACATGTTGGAAAGGACGACAAGCGTTTCCGCAAGGAAGAGGAGCGGTACGAGGTAAAAGAAAAACTTGCCCCAAAGGTATTTGCTGAAATCCACGGGAGCCGATTTTACCAGCCAGAAACTTTTTGCCTCTATCGAAGTCGTAACGAATATGAACCTCACCCCCACCGCGGCCAGAACGACTCCCGCAAGGCCGATGTTAAGGACGGAGACGAAATTTTTAAGGATGAGGGTTTCCATCGGCAGGTTGCGTATGTTGTAGACGTAAATTATCACCAAAGCCGCCAGCATGAAAAGCTGCGTCCACTGCGAGGGATCGCGGAAAAACATTTTCAGGTCTTTCATTACGATGGTGCGCACCGAAGGGAGCAAGAACCCGAAAAGGCGTTCGAGCGCGCCGTAAAACTTGCGGCTGGGCCGGGCGGCCGCCTGCGCGTTTGGCTGCGCTCCCGACCGGCCGATATATGCTATTGTCCAACCGGTGTAATATGCCCTAGACACGATAAAAATGTTTACCACCATGATTAAAACGGCGGCGGCCCACGATACCGATATCCAGAAATACATCTGGGAAAAAGCGGCTTCAGTTCCCGAAACAAGCGATCTGGCCGCCCATGTGCTGGGCAAAAACCAGTACGAAGGTACTTCGAGGTTTCTTACAAACTGTTCGATAAGCTCTTCCGGCACCGTCTTGCCGAGGAACTTTTCCGGCTGCATGAACCTGAAAAACATCACGAGGCCGGCCATGAAAATAAGGCCCACGATTGTAAGGAACTGGTAGGTCTTGCGGGCGGGGAAAAAGCGCATAAGTAAAACGGTAACCGGTATGCCGATGCCCGCCGAAACTACTATGAAGGGGATTATCGTAAGCGCCATCCCGACGTAGTACTCTGTTCCCACTCCGTAAGAAGTGCCGAGCGCGATGAATATCGGAATACCAAA
Organism: Nitrospinota bacterium; assembly: GCA_036447515.1. Lineage (GTDB taxonomy): Bacteria > Nitrospinota_A > UBA7883 > JACRGQ01 > JACRGQ01 > JAZFVB01. The sequence goes on along the minus strand of JAZFVB010000119.1, from coordinate 1,924 downwards.
GATGAAAAACATCGATGAACTGTTAATCGTAGTCTGCACGATGCGCGAGGAGAAGATGGCCCTGCTCCTTACGGGGGAGGATATCAGGAGGTCCAGGTCCTGCGAGAGGTAGAAGGTGCTTATAGACGAAATGATGTTCGAAAAGACTAGCATCGAGAAAAACGTAAGGAATATGACCATCAGAAATTGCGGGATAAGGATATCCGCCAGCTCGTCCGGAAGGGAAATGAGATATATGATTATCCTTCGGAAAAACCAGTAGTCGCCTATGACGAACAGAACCGCAAAAAAGGCAAGAAGCGTCCTGCCGGTCTTTTTCTCTTTTTTTACATTGAAAATGGAGTTAAGGACAACCCGCATGCGAAGGCGGATGAGCAGGATAAAATCTTCCATAGAAAAATTATAGCCTTTTTGGGCGCGGTAACGGGCCGTGCCGACAGCAAAATATTAGAACCCTTATTCAGCCCCTCCCCCCCTTGGGTTGCAAAAAGAAATTAATTTGTACAAAATGTAACGGTACATGTAAAAATACCGAAAAATTAGGGGATGAGGATAAATAAAACCTATGGGAATTGTAAGTTTTTGAAAAATTTTCCGATAAGTAATGTGTTGTGGCAAATATCTTAATTTTTGACCTGCCTTCCGATATGCTTGCGGCCGTTTCCGGCCAAGCGCCTTTGGAGGAGGTGTTACAAAGGCCGGTTCCCGTCAAGGCGAACCAGGTTTTCGGCATTTTCATAAAAGAGGGCGCTCCCGTTCCGGACGAACACAAGGATAAGGTGAAATGGGAGATGCCGGATGGCGTCGGCCTGAAAGAGGTATGCGGTGAGGGTGTAGAGGTAAAGGACTCCGATCCCCCAACCGCTGTTTCGACAAAAAACGGCCTCCTTATAGGCCATGAACTCAAGATGAAGATTACCGGCATATACGAAGTCCGGGGAGACGTTACCGCTAAGGGAGGAAACATAAAAACCCCGACATCGGTCTTGATCCACGGAACGGTAAGCGGCAACGTGGAGATAGAGGCCGGAGGCGATGTGGAAGTCCGCGGGCTGATCGAAGAAGCCGTAATAAAAGCCAAGGGGAACATAATTGCAAAAGGCGGAATGACCGGAGGCGATAAAGGAAAACTTACCGCCGGAAAAAGCATTTACTGCCAATTCGTCCAACAGGCGTCCCTTGAAACACCCGGCAATATCGTTGTTGACGGGGTCGTCATGAACAGCAACATACTTTGCGGAAAAAGGCTCATTATCCGGGGCACTGGCTATCTTGTCGGCGGGAAAACGAGCGTGCGCGAAGGGATAGAGGCGGTAAAAGTAGGCTCGGAAGCCGCGCTGTTAACGGACGTGGAGCTTGGGTGCGATCCGTTCAAAAAGACACGGATGGACAGGTTGAAAGAGGGCATAGGCTCCATCGAAAAAGACGTGGAAACTATAACTACATCGACGAAGCATATTCAAAATGAGCTTGACGGACTTGCAACGCTCAGCGCTACCGACCTTGTAACATCCCTTTTTAAGACAGCTGAAATAGTGCAACAGCAGGGCGACGACCTGGACCCTGAACGTCTGGAGAAACTAAACAAGTTCGGCTCCGGTATCATGCGTCTTATCAGAATGAAGGACGAAATAGAAGTAGCCAGAAAAAAGCTGCAAGAAGTGCAAGAAGGCGAAATATGGTTCGATAAGGCAAGATTTAAGGTGACCAAGATAGCGCATCCGGGAACGACTATCAGCATACATGGAGTTTCCAGACGCCTTGAACAGGAATATGAAAAGGTTGTTTTCTATTACAAGCCGAAAGAAGGCGAGATAGGTGAATCGTACCTGTGAAAATGGAAAACTGAAAAAGGAGGGTTTTAAGGACTTATGTCAACATTATTAGCAATCATTACAGGCATCGGCCTCCTCTTGTTTGCCAT
>JAZFVB010000118.1:0-2599 GCA_036447515.1 Nitrospinota bacterium | reverse complement strand
CCCTTCGACCTTAAGGAACTCCTTGGGCTCCGGCGCGATTTCGTAAAGCATCTCGGAGTTGTGAAACGGAACCACGCCGTCGCTTGTGCCGTGTATGAAAAGAACGGGGACTTTTAATTTTACTATTTCTCTTGCGTTGTCGTAATCGGACGAAGCTAATATCCAAATCGGAATTACGCCGAATATGTCGCGCGCCATCTGACGTATCGAGTAGAACGCGCCTTCAAGAACGATGGCGCGGCACTTCCTGTTTATGGCAAGCCTTAGGGCGGGAACGCCTCCAAGCGACTGGCCGAGAATTATAACCTCATTAGAATCAACACTTTGCTTGCCGATTAGAAAATCGTAGGCGGCAAAGGCGTCTTCTATGAAATTCGAGCGCGACGGCTTTCCAGTGCTTTTGCCGTATCCCCTGGGATCGTAAATGAAGACGTTGAATCCGTTTTCCACATATCCCTTTATGACTTCAAGGCGGTCCGAGTTGTTGCCGGCGTTGCCATGTGCGTAAAAGATAGTGAGAGCGCCCGTGGCGGGAGGCGCGCTCGTTTTAAAATGCCACGCGTGAATTTTTTCCCCGTCCTTTCCCGACTCGATAAAAATATCGTCCGTGGAAAGCCCGAAATCCGCCGGGACGGCAACCTGTTCCCTGGAGGGATAGAAAAGGGAATACTTCTCGTGCAACCTGCCGAAAGCAAAAGCCACCGCCAATAAAACGATAATCAGTGAAAAAGTTTCGACCACGAGTTTCATTATCCCACTTTAAAAGGAAGCGTGGAATATGGCAAGGCCGTCAAAGCGATGGAACGGCTTGTTTAATGGCATAAATAAATAAATCCAGAAGAGGAGAAAATGGCGCTGGCGCAGTTCGATCAAAAAGATGATCCCGCAGTGCGGGCGTGCGCAAAAATATTTGATGGACGTCTAGCTGGTTACAAACTCCCTTGCCCGTAATTATTTGCACGATAGCCGGCATTAAGGACAAAATCGGCGCTGGTTTTTGCAGTTATTAAGGAACCAATGCAACGCATTAATAAATAAAGCGATACGGCACACCTGCCCGGGTGTATTTGGAAAAGTATAGGTGATATAATCCTCTCATAATGGGAACCAATGAGAAAGTTCGCGTAGGGGTAATAGGCGTGGGGCGCATGGGACAGTTCCATGTTAACGTTTATTCCGAAATGCCCGAGGTGGAACTGGCGGGGGTTTCGGACATAGATTCCGGGCGGGGGAGCGCGATTCAGGAAAAATTCAACGTCGAGAATTTCCGGGACTACCGTGAGCTACTCAAAAAAATAGATGTTGCCAGCATTGCGGTTCCAACGGGGCTGCATTATGAAATAGCAAAGGAAGCGCTTAATAAGGGCGTTCACCTCCTTGTGGAAAAGCCGATCTCCAACAGTTATGAAAAGGCATATGAACTTTTTGAAATTGCGGAGAAGCGCGGTCTTGTATTGCAGGTGGGGCACGTTGAAAGGTTCAACGGAGCCGTCCAGGAACTCCACAAGATAGTTGAGGACCCCATCCTCGTGCAGTGCAGGCGGATGGGGCCGTTCGACCCCAGGGTGGCGCATGACAGCGTAGTGCTGGACCTGATGATTCACGATATAGACATAGTGCTGAATCTGATTAAATCCGAAGTGGACGAACTATATGTTACCGGAAGCTCCGTTATCTCCCAAACCGGCGACGTTGTAATCGCGCAGATTAAATTCGCATCCGGCTGCATGGCAACATTCACGGCAAGCCGCGTAACGCAAAACAAAATGCGCAATATGTCCGTTACATGCAAGAGCAAGTACATCTATCTGGATTTTGCCGATCAGGAAATCCACGTGCACCGCATGGCAACCAGCAAGCATGAATTAAGGAAAAACGAGCTGCGTTACCAGGAGGAATCGATTATGGAACGAATCTTCGTTCACCGTGATAATCCGCTAAAACTCGAACTCGCCCACCTGATCGACTGCGTTACAAACGGCGCCGATCGCGCCGTCTCGGTAGACAGCGAGTTGAAGTCTTTACGAATGGCGTTGGACATAATCGAACGCTATCAGGCCGCCCCCGCCGGTTGATGGTATCGTCCGGTACATCAGACACAAACTTCCGACTGGGCATCATTGCCGGAAGCGGCAGCCTTCCAAAAATAGTATGCCAGACGGCCGCGCGCCGTGGCGTTGAAACGACCGCCATAACCTTCCACAAAGAAACGACCCAAAACCTTAAAGACCTAGCGGACGTAACCCAAATCGGCATCGGTGAGGCAGGAAAAGTAATTAAGCGCTTCAAGGATGCCGGTGTTAAGAAGATATGCCTCATAGGAAAGATAGAAAAATCCCTCGTCTTTAAAAATCCCAAGCTTTATGCGTACACGCTGAAGGTGTTAATGAAAAGGGCTTTTAATAAAAGCGATTCCGCGCTGATGCTGATAATCATCGAAGAACTTGAAAAGGTGGGGTTCGAGGTGGTAAAGCAGACGGACTGGCTTCCCGATCTCCTGCCGACCAAAGGAATCCTGGGGAAGGTCAGGCCGGATGAAGATATTCAATCGGATTTCGAATTTGGAATGGACATATGCCGCAAGACAGCCGGTATGGAT
>JAZFVB010000117.1:0-9135 GCA_036447515.1 Nitrospinota bacterium | reverse complement strand
AAAGAGTTAAATTAAGCAAACAAACAGGTGCAAAAAAAACTCGAAAGATGGAGAATCTCGGAATGAAAAAATCAGCTCAAATAAACCGCGCCGCCGTTCTCGGGGCGGGCGTCATGGGTTCCACTATAGCCGCGCATCTTGCCAACGCCGGCCTGGAAGTCCTCCTTCTCGACATCGTTCCGAAAGACCTCACCGACGACGAAAAAGCCAAGGGGCTTACGCTCGAAAGCCCGCAGGTAAGGAACCGCTTTGCGTTGAAAGGGCTGGAAGGCGCGCTTAAGGCTAAACCTGCCGCTTTTTACATTAAGGATTACGTTTCACTTATAGAAACAGGCAATTTCGACGACGACATGCCCAAGATAAAAGATTGCGACTGGGTAATAGAAGTAGTCGTTGAGAACATCGATATCAAAAAGAAACTCTTTGCGGATAAAGTCGCGCCGAACATGGCGGAAGGCGCCGTGCTTTCCACGAACACAAGCGGCCTTTCCGCAAACGAAATGGCAAAGGCGCTTCCGGAAAAGATACGCAAAAATTTCCTCGTTACGCATTTCTTCAATCCGCCCCGGTACATGCGGCTTCTGGAGATCGTTCCGTGCAACGACACCGATCCGCAGGTCGTAAAGATGATGGCGGACTTCATCGGCAAAAGGCTGGGCAAGGGGATAGTTTATGCCAAGGATACGGTAAACTTTATCGGCAACCGCATAGGCGTGTACGCGATTTTCAGCGCGCTTAGGCACATGATGGAAATGGGGATGACCGTTGAAGAAGTCGACGCCGTTGCGGGGCCGGCATCAGCGCGCCCGAAAAGCGCGGCCTTCCGCACCGCCGACCTGGTCGGCATTGACACGCTGATGCACGTTGCAAACAATTCATACGAACTCCTTACCGACGACGATGAGAGGGAAATATTCAAGCCGCCCGAATTTGTCACAAAACTTGTAAAGGAAGGGAAACTCGGCTCGAAAACAGGCGAAGGTTTCTATAAAAAGGTAAAGGAAGAAGGGCAGTCCAAAATTTTCTATTACGATTACAACACCGGCGAATACAAACCTGCCGAAAGGCCGAAGTTCGGCTCGGTGCAGGCGGCAAAGCTCGTGGACGACCCCTTGCAGCGAGTTAAATCGCTTGTGGCCGCAAAGGACAAGGCCGGTGAATTCGCCTGGAAAAACCTGCGCGATACGCTCATCTACGCCGTAAAGCGGATACCGGAGATCGCGGACGACATTGTAAACATAGACAACGCCATGAAGTGGGGTTTCAACTGGGAGGTAGGCCCGTTCGAGATGCTCGACGCAATAGGCGTAAACGAATTCGTCAAACGCGCCGAAGATGACGGCGTTAGCGTCCCCGAATCACTTAAAAAGACGGAACGCTTCTATAAGTTCGAGGACGGAAAGAAGTATTTCTACGACATCCTTAAAGATGAATACCGCGAAGTTCCGTTGACCGATGGGCAGTTGCGCCTGGAAATCATCAAGAGGTCCGGAGGGGTAGTAGAGAAAAACGCGAACTGCTCCGTTGTCGATATCGGCGACGGGGTTTTCTGCTTCGAGTTCCATTCCAAGATGAACGCAATTGGGAACGACATGCTGGCCATGACGCACAAAGCGATAAAACGCGCCGAAGAGGAAGGCGTGGGACTTGTTATCGCCAACAACGGGTCTCTTTTTTCGGCGGGCGCAAACCTCATGCTCCTTGCCGTGGCAATCGCCGAAGGGGCGTATGACGACATTAATATGGTCATCAAGGGCTTCCAGAAGGCGACGATGGCCGTTAAATACGCAAAGGTCCCCGTGGTTGCCGCGCCCTTCAACATGGCGCTGGGGGGCGGATGCGAATTCGTCCTCCATTCGGACGCCGTGACCGCATACGCGGAAACGTACATGGGCCTGGTGGAAATAGGCGTGGGGCTTTTACCGGCGGGCGGCGGCACCAAGGAGATGTGTATGCGCGCGGCGGAACTCGCGTTAAAATACGATACTGACGTTTCGCCTTTCATATTCAAATTCTTTAAAAACATCGGGCTTGCAAAAGTTTCCATGTCCGCCACCGAGCTTTACGACATGCACTACATGCGCGAAGGCGATTCGGTAACGATGGACTTCGACAACCTGCTGACGGACGCGAAACAGAAAGTCCTGAGCCTTGCGCGCAACTACCGTCCGCGCAGACCCGCGCGGGATATAAAAGCTCCCGGCAGGAGCGTTGCCGCAAGCTTGAAGACAAACCTGTGGAACATGAAGATGGGCGGATTCGCCACGGAATACGAAGCGGAAATGGGCGGCATAATAGCGGACGTTATTACGGGCGGCGACGTGCCTGCCGGAACGATTATAAGCGAGGAATACCTGCTAAAACTTGAGGTCGAAGGGTTCTTGAAACTTTGCGGAAATAAAAAGACGGCGGAACGCATACAGCACATGCTTAAAAAAGGCAGGCCGTTAAGAAATTAAAAACGGGAACTAGGAACGGGAACTAGGAGAAATACTAATGAGAAAAGCATACATACTTGCGGCATACAGGACTCCCGGATGCAAGGCGAAGAGGGGAAAGTTGAAGGACGTCCGCCCGGACGACCTGGCCGCAACGGTAATCAAGGGCCTTGTTGAAAAAAGCGGCGTTGACGCCGAAAAGGTAGAGGACGTAATTCTGGGTTGCGCATTCCCCGAAGGAGAGCAGGGCATGAACGTGGGCCGCATGGCCGCGATGAAGGCAGGCCTTTCGTACAAGATTCCCGGTTACACAGTCAATAGGTGGTGTTCGTCGGGTTTGCAGGCGATTGCGATTGCCTCCGAAAGGATCATGGCGGGTTTTGCCGACTGCATAATAGCGGGCGGCACGGAATCGATGACGATGGTGCCGATGGGAGGCAACAAGTTCAGCGCAAACCCGGGCCTTGTGGGAGAATGGCCGGAAAGCTACACGACAATGGGCGTTACGGCGGAACTTGTTTCGGAAAAATACGGCATAACGCGCCAGATGCAGGACGAATTCAGCCTTTCAAGCCACCGGAAAGCCGCCAATGCGATAGACGAGGGAAGGTTCAAGGACGAGACTATCCCCGTTGAGATAGAAAAAGTTTCACTAGTTAACGGCAAAGTTAAAAAGGAAAAGGAAATCGTCGATGTTGACGACGGCGTACGGAAAGACACATCGCTGGAGGCGCTTTTGAAATTAAGACCGGCATTCAAGCTTGGCGGCACCGTTACGGCGGGCAACTCGTCGCAGATGACGGACGGAGCGGCGGCCGCGCTTGTTGTTTCCGAGGACTTCATTAAGGAGAACGGCAAGAAGGCAATAGCAAGATTCGTCGCTTTCGCAGTCGCCGGCGTTCCGCCGGAAATTATGGGTATCGCGCCGATAGAGGCGATACCGGCGGCATTGAAAATGGCTGGGCTTAAGCAAAAAGACATCGGGCTTATAGAGCTTAACGAAGCGTTCGCGGCGCAGTCGCTTGCCGTTATAAACGAGTTAAAACTGAACGCGGACATATTGAACGTTAATGGGGGCGCGATAGCGCTGGGCCATCCACTGGGATGCACGGGCGCAAAGCTTACGGCAACGCTCATTTCCGAGATGCATAAACGCGACGTAAAATACGGAATGGTGACGATGTGCATCGGAGGAGGCATGGGCGCGGCGGGCATCTTTGAAAAGGCATGACCGAAAAAGAAAACCATCGAGGTGATAAATGAACGATAAAAGAATTTTTAAGGGCGGCGAGTTTTTGATAACCGAAGTTACGAAAGATGAAATTTTCACGCCGGAGGACTTCACCGACGAGCATAAACAAATAGCGGAAACCACCGAAAAGTTCGTTGCCGACGAAATACGTGCCCAGGACGATGAAATCGAAAAAAAGAACTTCGACGTGGTAAGGGCGCTTATGAAAAAGTGCGGCGAGCTGGGACTTTTGATGATAGACGCGCCGGAGGAGTTCGGAGGCCTGGAGCTTGACAAGGTTACAAGCATGTTGGTTGCCGACAGGATGGGCGGCGCAGGATCGTTTTCCGTCATATACAGCGCGCATACGGGAATCGGCACGCTACCCATCGTTTACTACGGCACAAAAGCACAAAAAGAAAAATATCTTGGAAAATTAATTTCCGGCGAATCGATTGCCGCATACTGCCTTACCGAACCCGATGCCGGCAGCGACGCTTTAGGCGGCAAGGCTTCGGCCGTCCTTTCCGATGACGGGAAATATTACATCCTTAACGGAACGAAGCAGTTCATAACCAACGCCGGCTTTGCCGAACTTTTTACAGTCTTTGCCAAAATAGACAAGGAACACTTCACCGGTTTCATAGTCGAGCGAGGCTTCGAAGGCGTTACGATAGGCCCGGAAGAAAAAAAGATGGGCATTGAAGGCTCTTCTACGTGCCCGGTAATTCTGGATAACGCAAAGGTGCCGGTGGAAAACCTTCTGGGCGATAAGGGCAAGGGGCACAAGATAGCCTTCAACGTCCTTAACGTTGGGCGTTTCAAGCTGGGCGCGGGAGTTACCGGCGCTTCGAAGTACGTCTTTGAGTACGGCGTGAAGTACGCCAACGAAAGAAAACAATTTGGAAAAACCATCGGCTCTTTCGGCGCGATTAAGCAAAAGATCGCAGATATGACGGCAAAGATTTACGCGTCCGAATCGCTTATTTACCGGTTAGCCGGCCTGCTGGACAACAAGCTGGAAACAATCGAAAAAGGAACGGACGACTATTACGTCAAATACCAGAAAGCGATTGAGGAATACGCCGCCGAATGCGGAATAGCAAAAGTCTTTTGCAGCGAGGTGCTTGCCGAAGTTGTGGACGAGGTGGTGCAGATTTTCGGCGGTTACGGTTTTGTAAGCGAGTACCCTGTGGAGCGCTTTTACCGCGACGAGAGGATAAACAGGATATTCGAGGGAACCAACGAGATAAATAGAATGCTCACAACCGGCATGATCCTCAAAAGATCGTTGAAGGGCGAACTTCCACTGCAAGAAAAGGCGATGGAGGCGTTTGAAACGCTTATGACGCCCAGCATGGAAGAAATAGACGAAACGATTCTTTTTGCAAAGGAAAAGGCGTTGCTTAAAAACTTCAAAACGCTTTTCCTTATCATCGCGGCGGCGGCGGTTCAAAAGTTCGGCCAGAAGCTGGCCGACGAACAGGAGGTTCTGATGGCGTCGGCGGATATGATCATTCAGATTTTCGCGCTTGAAAGCGCCGTGTTGCGCGCCGAGAGGAACTACGATAAATCCAGCGATAGGAAGAAAGAACTTCTGGCGGCCGTCGTTAAGGTGTCCGCTTTCGGGGCGAATGAAGAGGTAAGCAGCCATGCAAGGAGGGCCGCCTTTTATATAGAAGAGGGCGATACGCTAAACATGGTACTGAGCGGCGTAAGGCGGTACGCCAAGTACGACGCAACCGGGCTCTTGGCGTCCAAGCGTCTGCTGGCCGACGCCGCGCTTGAAACCGAAAAATATCTTTTCTGAAAAAATTTGCAGGTCAAAAAATATTCCGTCGAGACGCCATACCCCGTCGGGGTGGTGCACCTATATTCATGCGAGATAGGCGGCAGGCTGGTCCTATTCGACACCGGCCCCCATACGGAAGAATCCAGAAAACTACTTGAGGAAAACCTGGACCTTTCGCGCCTTGAATACGTTTTCGTTACGCACTGCCATCCGGACCATTACGGACAGATAAAATTTCTGGAGGATAAGGGGGCGAAGATAGTCATATCGAAATACGATACGTTCAAATTCGAACGCCTCGATGAATGCGGCGCCGTGATGCGCGATATCTACAGGGAACTCGGCGCCCCCGATAGCGAGATCGAGCTTGCGCACGCAACGCTGTGGAAGTTTCAGGAATCCGTGCCGTTCGCGCAAAACTACCTGGTGCTGGAAGAATCCGGCGATCTGCTGGATTCGCTTGGCGTGAGTTACAGGCGCTGCGCCGGCCATTCGCAAAGCGACATCGTGTACCTGCTCGATAACTACGCCGTTTCTGGCGACGTTATGCTGCGCGAGATTTTTACCGCGCCGTTGCTTGAGGTCAATTACGATATGCAAAAAGGGCGTTTCTGCAATTACAAAGCGTACTGTTCCACAATTACGACGCTAAAAGAGATTAGCGGCCGCGAGTTCCTGCCGAGCCACAGGGACTACATAGACTCTTTTGAAGAACAGGTTGCCTTTTACGTCAAGAAACTCATAGAACGAACCGTTGCCGTAGCTATCCCCCTTAAATCCGGCAAGAGCGTGTACGAAACTTTTGTTACCATCTTCGGCGGCCAGTTCGACAGCCACCCCTTTGGAAAGTACATAAAGATTTCCGAAATAATTTTCATGGAGGATTTTTTAAAAAATCCCGGACTTCTGGCCGATTCGCTGATTACAAACGGAATTTATGATAAGGTTAAAAAAGAGTTTGAAAGAATCAACTCGCTTTAGGTTTCCAACTTCACGAAGGAATGCAACATGGGGCACATAGGAGCCAAGATAAGCATTGTTCCGCTGATTGACAGGCTGAACAAATACCCGGTAGGTCTTGTGGATAACGGGAAGTTGCGCGAAATACTTTCGTTCCTTTTCTCCGAGGAAGAGGCCTTTATCGCCTCGAAATTCCCGCTTGAAGAAGCGACGCTGGACGAATTGCGCAGGGCGACGGGCGTTGACGCGGGAAAACTCCTCCCGCTCCTCGAAAAGATGGCCGACAAGGGCCTTGTGATGGATTTGCCGTATAACGGCACAACCTATTATCTCCTTGTGCCGGGCCTTATAGGTTTCATGGAGTTCACCTTCATGAAAAACCGTTCCGACCTGCCGATGGACAGGCTGGCAAAGCTGATGACCGAATATTTGCACGACGCTTCGGACAAGGCGATGGCGACGGAATTTTTTGGAAGCAAAACCCAGCTTACGCGCACGCTGGTTTACGAGGACAAGATTCCAGTTACGTCGGAAATTACTTCGTACGAAAACGCCAGGGAGATATTAAAGAACTCGAGTTATCGCGCGGTAACGATGTGCTATTGCCGCCACAAAAAAGAGCACATGGATAAGAAGTGCAAAAAAGGAGCCCCCGTCGAAGGCGTGTGCATGGTGCTGGGCTCGGGCGCGCGCTTTCTGGTAAGGCGCGGATTCGCCGAGGAAAAAAGCATCGACGAAATGCTGGCGATACTCGATAGCGCAAGGGAATTTAATCTCACTCACGTTACCGACAATATTCGCAACAAGCCGTCATTCATATGCAACTGCTGCAGGTGCTGTTGCGAGCTTATGGCGGGTGTGCAGATGGGCTTTAACGATGGAATTGCAAAGACGGCTTTTTTGGCAAAGATCGACGCAGAGAAATGCGACTACTGCGGCAAATGCATGGCCGCGTGCAACGCAAAGGCGATCAAATCCGCAAAGAGCCAGACTAACGGAAACGGTTCGAAGCGTCACGCCGTTATCGGCGACGAGATATGCCTCGGCTGCGCGGCGTGCATACCGACGTGCGAACAGGGCGCCATTGAATTAATACCCCGCGCCAAAAAAGTGGTACCGCCTTCCCGCAAGAAGAACCTGTATATAAGCATCCTTTGGGAAAAGGGCAGGCTGATGCCGTTTCTTAAAAGCCAGCTAAAAAAGAAGTTTTTTAATATCTTCCGCTAGTTTGTAACCTCTTTCATAGTCTTTTCGATGGCTTTTGGCGTCGACATTATCTTGGCAAAAGAATATTCGCCGAAAAACATAGATAGCTCCGGCCAGTGTAAGGCTATTCTGAAGCGTCCGTGCAACATCGTGGCATCGGTATCCGAAAGTATGATTTCGTAGGGGAGCGCCGCGAGGTGTTTTGGGCCGATTCTAGGAAGGAAGTAGGACTCGCCTGTTTCCTTGTCTCCAAGGCCGATACCGAAAAGGGCCGTTTTGGCATCGTCGCGTACGAGAGAATAGACGCTGAAAGCTCCACCGACTTTTGCCTCAAGGTTTTTACGTATTGTCTCAACTCCCTGTTCAAACGAATCGAATTTTCTAAGTGATACCGGTTCATCGAAATATTCCATTGTGATCTTGTAGTGATAATGCTCAAGTCTCTTTGCGCTTAGCTTTCCCCCAAAGGGAGTGAATTCACCACCGACCTTTTTGAGCGCTTCTTTGGCGTCGGCGTCCACTTTCTTAAGCTGATCTTCAAGGCCGGGATACTTCTTCATAAGGTAACCGCGGAAAAGGTATTCGGGGTTCAGCATGGACACATCCACGCCATCTTTGTTTTCTTGAAGACCTACTTTAAGGACGCTTGCAAGGAATCCCCTGTCCTCAACGGTCAGCGTTATATCCTGCAGGTCCTTGCGCGTGTAAACAATTACATGGAGGCCTGCTTTGCCTTCGGGGTTGTATTCTCCTATAACGTCGAAATTACCGCCGGCAAGGGCATCTTTTACTTGTGTGGCGACGTCGGATACGGAGCTATTAACCGTGGCGATTTTTAAATATGGAGAATATAACTCTTTCGCAACCGATTCGTCGACGGTTAAGCCGATGGCGAAAATGAAAAACAACAAAGAACAATTGATAATTGAGAATGCCAAAGATTTTGGCTTCATAACTAATCCCCCCCTAGTTGACGATAAATGTATGCCGAGCGCTGCCCACCAGCCCTCCAGCTAATAAACTCTATTATTAACATAAAAAGAAAGGTTATCTACTGAAATGAAGTCAGAGATCAGCTTTTAATTTTTCCCGTAAATACCGGCAAAAATTCCTTTAAATCCGCCACAACCAGAACGTCCGCAACGTCGCCGATGGGCGCGTCCTTGTCGGTATTGACGGCCACGATGAATTCCGATTTCTTCATTCCCGCCAAATGCTGGATGGCGCCCGATATGCCGCAGGCGATGTAAAGCTTTGGCGAGACCGTCTGTCCCGACGTGCCGACCTGGCGGAAACTTTCAGTCCAGCCGGCGTCAACAACCGGACGGCTTGCGCCCATCTCGCAGTTAAGCGCTTTTGCAAGGTCAGCGACGATCTCCACGTTCTCCTTTTTGCCGACGCCCCGGCCCGCGCTTACGATGACTTCCGCTCCGGCAAGGTCGACGCCGACCTTTTCTTCGATTTCGAATCCGCCGATATCGAACGCGGACGCAATGTCGCCTTCGTCG